>NZ_JAAHHT010000109.1 GCF_010672085.1 Okeania sp. SIO3I5 | reverse complement strand
AAGTGGGAGTTGTCCATATCTGATTCTGCGATCGCTACTGCTTTACGACATCAAGAAGAAGACTCTAATCAATTACCGATGGTACTTTGGCAATACGGTCTCGTAACATTGAAGCAATTGGACCAAATATTTGATTGGTTAGAGATGGCCAGTGTTTAATAAATTATTTTCCTTAATCACCTAGGGATAGATATATTTTCCAGAAAATACAAGTTAATAATCTATATTTTAGGAGGTCTAAATTGGATTTCAAACCAAGAAAAATCCGAAAAACAAAACTGAATAAAAACTTTGAATTAAACAAGGGAGTATCTCAGCTAGCTTTTTCAGCAAGATTACTCTTTTTTTTGGGAACAGGGAGTCATTTCAGTTATCAGTTATCAGCTATCAGTTATCAGTACCTCCATCTGAACCATTGGGATTGAAATAATGAACCAAATATTTTTTTCATTCCCTTAAAAAGGAGAGGCAAGAAGGCTGATTTTTTGGTAAAAGTAGGGAATAAGGGAGAATATAAAAATATATTTGGTTGATATAGTATTTCTTAATAGATTCGGGTACACAAATTTTGGATTTTACGCAACAAGCAATCTAGAATATGAGAGAAATATTAGACCTCTCCAAAATAAAAACAAGAAATCAATTATTCCGCAGAAATAATCAATTATTTACCGAAATAATTAATAATTAAACAATTAAATAATTAGATAATTCAGGTTTAAAGTCTCCCCTTGAAAGGGGAAAAAACGGTTGTTTGTGGAGCAGTCCGTAGGATGGGATGCTGTTTCACTACGCGACATGTTTGCGCAGCATTCCGTAGGAAAACGCGTAGCGTCCCGGAGGGAAAGGAAAACTAACCATATTCAATCAACCAAGAGAAATAAATCTTTTCCTTTTAGTCAATCCTCTCCCTAAAAGGGAAAGGTAATTATCCATTATCCATTATCCATTATCAATTACAGCGGTTTTCATATGAATAAACCACAATGATACTGACTCTTCACTCCTAACTCCTAACTCCTAACTCCTAACTCCTGACTCCTGACTCCTGACTCCTGACTCCTAACAATGAATTTAGTGGTCTACTCAACTGAAAAGCGCTGTAATGAACCCTACTCCCTTTTTTCTATTATAAATTATATTCTCAATTTCTCGATCCAAAGGAAAAATTGTTGATTGTAACTAATTATCTAAACTTGATATTATAACTGTAACACTTACTAAATATCGAAATCAAAAATGACAAAAGAAACTATCGAAACAGTCGTCAATTCTTACTTCACAAATATGGCAGCGATGAATGCTCAAGCATGGGTAGAAAACTTTACTGAAGATGGTGTTATCTATGATCCTGTTGGGAAACCACCCAGTAATGTGCAGTCAGACTATCAGAAATTCTTTGGGTTATTATCAATGGTTTTTGCCAAACTAGAATTGATACCAAACAATATATTTATTGTAGATAATGGGGCAGCAGTTAAATGGACGATGCAGGGAGTTGGAAAAAATGGTAAGCAGGGAATTGCAGAGGGAATTAGTGTGTTTGACATTAATGAAGATGGTAAAATCAAACAAGTATCTTCTTATTGGGATGATGCTGCAATGATGGCTCAAATAAAAGATTAGACTTCAAAAAATTTAGGGAGTAGGGAGTAGGGAGTAGCAGAAAATTTGAAAAATATTCTCGCGCGCCAGAGAAGAACGTTTTTATTATGGCTAATTAATGAGACTTGATATTACCAGGACTTACGCAAATCCTTAGATAATACGCTATTCCTAGAGGGCTTTCTTCCATTCGCCCCTACTATATATGGTGGCTCTGCGTAAGTCCTAATTACAACACTTGACGCAGATGGTGAGGTTTAAAGACTAATCTCTTTTCCCTATTTACTAAAGCGATCGAACTTTGTACTTCACTAACTCCCAAATTTCTGTAAAATGTTCAACTTTTCTTCTGTCTATTTCTTATTCTTTGAAGCAAATTAAAAATGAGGAACTGATAATAATCAGTTCCCAATCTGTCATTTTCTCTGAAATTTATAATTTGCAAAGTATTTCCAAAAATTTGATGGCATCAATAATTTCTAAATTCCTAATTTCAACTTAAATCCTTTTCCAGATTGATCGCCGTCTAAAGTATCTTCTTCAAGGGGGTTTTCTAATTGAGGTTCATCTGGGTTGACGGGAATAGAGACTCCGGGAATCACTTCTACATTTTGTTCTTGACGACGCAGTTCATAAGGTTTAATTCCCTCAGTAGAAGGATTATTAGATTCTGGGTCGTCAATATATGTGCGATAATTATCATTAGTAATTGATCTGCCTTCTACTGTTTTGAGAGACTCTCCAGATATGGTTGTTTTGGTTTGAGGGTTATTGGATTGTGCTTTGGCAATATTTGTAAAAGATAGCAAGATTGCACTAATACCCAAGATAGTTATAATTCTCTTCATAATTTATTTGCTTTTGAGTTGATACTTTTTATTGTAGTATATCAATGGCTAAAAATACTAGGAAAACTTCCTCTACATTGATAAATATAGTTTCAGTATAATCACTAAATTCTTTTAAATATTTAGGTAAAAAATAAGATAAGCACAAATACTCATTAATATTTAAAAGTGTTATTTTGTAGTCAAATATCTATGTATTTTTAAGATTAATTAGTTACTAATTACTGAATAAAATAAAAATATTAAATAAATCTTATAATATTGAGGTAAGGGAATAGTTGAAGTTGCTAATTTAGTGTTGAGTATGCCTAATTATTATTTGAGGATTTGCAGAAAATAATTATGGTGAATAATTTGATATTCAATCCAGAGAATAAATTATAGCGCTACGCGAAGCGTGAATAGGTAACAGGGAATAGGGAACAGGTAACAGTAGACTTTCAGGTGGTGGTGCTGAGGAATGGTAGAGAGAGTGTGGTCCGTGTGGCCCGTGTGGTCCGTGTGGTCCGTGTGGTCCGTGTGGTCCGTGTGGGAAGAAATTAAAAAATATATATTTTCACCATTAGAATGCAGGACTACCGACTTTCAAAGTCTTTGAGGATTTAGAAATGTTCTAGCCATAATGCGTAGTGCTATATTTGCCAAGTTACTTCTGGACTTATTGATGAATTGATGATTTTAGGGAATAGGAAAGATAGGAAGTAGGATAGAAAACAAGCCAAAAATGTTTAGCCTATTAATTACACTAAGTTAATCTCAAATCTGTTGTAAGTATTAAAAAATAGTAGGTAGATTAGAGAGATATTTTCCAAATTTTTTCATGGCAAAAAACATAAAAATGTATACAATAAGAGACTGTTTGTCAGCCAAAGATTAAGAGAACCAGAGTGCTTAATGTTTGGTGGGTTACGGCGGAAAGTTAAATTTTAGCTAGGATTCGTAGTTATTGCCGCCTAATATCAAATCCGCTTACAGCGCTTTTCAGTTGAGTAGACCACTAAATTCATTGTTAGGAGTCAGGAGTTAGGAGTCAGGAGTCAAGAGTTAGGAGTGAAGAGTCAGTATCATTGTGGTTTATTCATATGAAAACCGCTGTAAACAGTTATAGATTGCTTAAGTCTTTAGGAGTCAGGAGGTAGGGACGTTTTACTGGCGCATAACTCCGTTAACGCTACGCGACATGGAATAGGAGCATTCCCGATAAGAAAACGCATTAATGCTCAACCAACGTCCGTAGGTCCTCAGGAGGAGAAAGAATCATAAAGATGAACGTAGTTATGAAGATATGAGATTTTTTTTATGTCCAATTAAAAGGATTTGATATAACCCACCCTACTGGCGCGTCAAAAAAAGAAAATGTGGATTAAAAAACCTAACCCCCCAACCCCCTTCCCTGCTAGCGTTGGGGGGAGCATTTCTCTCCTCTCAAAAGTAGGAGAGGGGGAGGGGCAGGCAGGGTCAATTTATTGTCATCAGAGAAAAAAGTAGGAGAGGGTGGGGAAGTGTGGGAAGTGTGGGAGGTGTGGGAAGTGTGTGAGGTGTGGGAGGTGTGGGAAGTGTGTGAGGTGTGGCAGATGTGGGAGGTGTGGCAGAAAAGTCCACTTTTATTCATGCAGCTTACGTATCCCCATCCTCCCCATCCTCCCCATCCTCCTCATCCTCCCCATGCTCCCCATGCTCCCCATGCTCCCCATCCTCCCCATCCTCTCCCTAAATATTCTAGCTCAGACAAAGAATTAGCCCTGGGAGGGGCAGGGGGAAGAGGTCTTCGTTTGTTGCTCTCTCCTAACACACCATTTCAAGCTTGACACGGCACTACCCCTAGATTTAATATTCCTTTGACAAACAGTATCTAATATTTCAGAGATCGCTCGTTAAAATTAATTGAAAAACGCATACTAATTATACCGATTTTTTTCTAGCTATTTGTAGTGGCATGATATTGGGCGCGTGATCTGCTTTTTGGATAATTAACTCAAGGTTGAACGTCTTCTGTCAGGAAGCTTTTTGGGTCTACTGGCAAAGTGATGATAAATTTTGTGCCTTTACCTAATTCTGAGATACAATCAATTGCACCTCCATGTTTTTCTTCAATAATTTGCTTGGCGATCGCCAACCCCAATCCAGTTCCTTTTCCTACTTCCTTTGTAGTAAATAAATGGTCAAATATCTTAGATTTTACCTCATCTGGCATCCCTTTGCCATTATCTGAAATCAGAATCTCCACCGCATTTTGTTCAGCTAAATTCGCAGTTTGAATTGTAATTTTCTGAGGATTACTCTTCAAATCCTCTAAAGTCATTTCTTGAGCGAATTCATCGAACATATCAACAGCATTAGCCAGAATATTCATAAATACTTGGTTAAGTTGTCCGGGAAAACAGTCGATATTAGGCAGATCGCCATAGTTCTTAACTACTTCAATTCCCGGACGTTTCTCCGACGCTTGCAGGCGATATTTGAGGATTAACAGGGTGCTATTGAGTCCTTCATGTAAACAAGCGCTGACTTTATGTTCTGTATCAGCACGGGAGAAAGTGCGGATGCTAGTGCTGATGCCTTTGATGCGATTAGTTGCGTTTTGCATCGACTTCAGTAGCTTAGGGAAATCTTCCCGCATAAATTCCAGTTCAATCTCTTCAGCACTTTTTTGCAACAGCTCATTTGCGGGATGTTCGGATTGATAGGTATCTAGATACTCAAATATATTTTGCACGTAGTCTTTAGCATTTTCAACGCTGCCGTCAAGGAACCCAATAGGGTTGTTTACTTCATGGGCGACACCAGCGACTAAGTTGCCCAGAGTTGCCATTTTCTCTCCTTGGATCATTTGTAGATTGAGTTGCTGTAGCTCAATATCGGCTTGGTGACGTTCAATCGCAATCCGCGCCAGATAGGTACCAACCTCCATTAACTGGCGATCGTGCAGGGTGAATTCACCTGGTTCAGGTTGGTACATGGCTAGGGTTGCCAGCACTTGCCCTTCTCCACCTAAAATCGGCGTAGACGTGCACGCACGTAAACCAAAATCTAAAGCAATCTGGAAATTAACCCACAGGGGATCGGTGGCAATATTGGTTACAGTCACGGATGCCTTGCGATAGGCAGCGGTTCCACAAGAGCCAACATCCGGGCCAATGGCAATGCCGTCAATCAAGTCATTGTAGTCGCTTGGCAAACTAGGGGCGGCGAGATGACGCAGTCGCCCTCCAGCGTCAAGCAACAAGAAAGAACAATAAGCGGCATGGCGACTCTGGTTTTCAATATATATAGCCGTTTCTGACAACATTTGAGTTAGAGGTAATCCTTGGGCAATGAGTGCCAAAATTCGCTGTTCTCCTTGAGAAAGGGCGACAAGTTCTACCAGTTCCTGGGAAGTTTTTTGAGTTTTGAGGAGGGAATACTCCAATTTTTGATAAAGCAAAGAGTTTTGGATAGAAATCGCAGCTTGGGTACAGAAAAAGTTGAGGAGCGTAATGCTATCGCCTGTAAATACTCCACTGGCGATGCGATTTTCTAAGCATACTATGCCGATGCAACGCCCCTGGTTCAGCATTGGCAAGCCCAAAACACTCTGAGGTTGATGTTGCCTAAGATAATCGTCTAACACTGGCAAATCCGTCTCTAAGTCATCAATAACGACTGTTTCATGGGTGTTTTTAACATACTGAATCAGTTTGACTGGAATATTTTGAGCTTTATTAAGTGGCTCAGTACAGAATTGTATCTCTTCTGGTGTAGCGATTTCCCTTTGGGAAGGCTGCGCGATCGCCCGTACCTGCCATTCTCCAACTTCATCAGAAATGATCAAGGCACAGCGATCGCCTCCAGAATATTGTAAAATGATTTGAGTCAGTTGGCGGAGCAATTCATCAAATTCAATAGTTCCTGAAAGGGTTTGATGGGCTTTGAGTACAGCAGCAAAATCAAGAGTGCTATTGATACTGCTACTAGAGGAATGGGTGGTAGTGATGAAATTATGAATTGAAATACTCTCTTGGGTAAGAGTTGATAGTGTTTCCAGAGGATATAAGGTTTGTGCTGCCTGCTCTAATATTGGAGTGAGTAAATTGGGGTAGCGTTTTTCTAAGTCGTCAGTTTTAGCTTTTGCTCCCCAACGGGAATAACAGTAATAAGCTTCTTGCATATAGATACAGGCAATTTTTTCTTTGCCCCATTCGAGGTAGAATTTGGCAGCAAGTTCATTAGCTAGGCCTTCTTCTTGGATGTATTCATTTTCTTTAGCTCCCGCAATCGCTTTGTCGTAAAGATCCATAGCCACCATAAATAAGCTATCATGTTTTGCTAATTCTGCTGCCAACAAATCGCATTTATGTTGGTAGTTCATCGGGGCATAGTTTGCCCAATGTTTTAATTTAGCAAGGCACTCATTGACATTTTGTCGTTCAGATTTTTGTTGGCATGGATCGACGCTTCCTAAACAGGCAATTCGAGCTAATGATGAATAAAACAATTCGGCAGGAATAAATAAAGTTCCTGCAACACCTGCACTACTATCCCGTGCGCTATTGCCATCTTTAACTGCCTGAACTGCATCCCCAAAAAGATAGCTTAAAAAGCTCTTCACAAAATAAGCGACAAAGACTGTAGTTAATTGTTTCTGTTCAACTAATGTTTGTAGACGATCTTCTTCATTGTAAATTGGTCCATTCAAAGTTGCGCTCGACTCACTTTCACCCATCAAATTGAGTGTTCCTTGCAACCAAGGAGCCAAGTAATCTACATGAAAGCTCTGTTTGAGGTGTTGAATTAGGGAAAGCTTTTGCTGAGATTCGTTTTTAACTTCCTCCAAGGGCAAGCCTACTAAAAATAAATATTGGGAATATTCAGCAGCTCCGTAGCAGGCAAATTCAAAATCCCCCGTTTCTAAGCCACTTTGCAATCCTTCGAGATGAACGGAGAGAAATTCTTTGACGTGTTCTTTCCAAAATCCAATGCAGCTTGCGTAGAGTACCAAAACCTTAGAACGGAGTTCGCGAGCATTAAAGCGATCTAACAATGCTACAGATAATCGCCCAAACTCATAGCCTTCATCAATATTTCCTAGTGCTTCACATAATAAGGTGCCGTACCAAACATAACCAAATGATGATGCAGCACAGTTACCATATCTCAGAGACAAATCCACCATTGTAAAGGTAATATGACGAAAATCATCTGGACTAACAGCCCATGCTGGCGTAACAATGTAAGCCATAATAGACATTGCTGCTAGCTTGTATGGATCTGCCATTTCTGGAGCATCAATGAGTCGAGCCACATCTGCTACAGAATCTGGTTTCTCTTCGAGTAAGGAAATCTTAAGTAGTTTTAGCACATATAATCCAGTCTCTAATGCCTGATGTTGATCGCCACAACCGATCCAGGCTCGAATTTTCACTTCATAGACTTTGATAGCATCCAACACTGTTCTGGTATGTTCCAGAATATTTGCTGCCAGGATTTCTACTTGATCAAAGTTGGTATTGAGATACTCTGCTTCTAGTGCTTCTACAAAAATTTCTAGTGTGATGTCATAGTTGTTTTCCCAACTGTCCCATGGCAGTAGCTGACGGGCAATGTTTAGATAATCAATTGCAGCAGCATAAGCTGTGGATAGTTTAGCTTTTTGCCCTGCTTGTAAATTCAGCCGAGCTAGACGGTTAAGTTCAGCCTCGGTAGATAATAACTCACGACCTATATTTAGCTGATTTACAATGGTAAATAGCTTTTCCTCTTGCTCTTGGGAAGATGTTTGACTCAACAAAAACTGACCAATTTTCAGGTGAGTTGCTTGTTTGTCTGCTTCGAGAATTAGAGAGTAAGCAGCTTGTTGAACTCGATCGTGCAAAAACTTATAGTTGACAAGCTCGGAAATTTCTCCTTGACTAAATTGTTGTTGTTGCTCCTGATCAAAATAAAACTTATAAACTTCGCTTTGAGGTAATATAAATCCTAACTGCAATGCTCTCCACAAAGCTGTGGAAGTTTCGGTTTCTGATTGTTGACAAACTATAGCTAATGTTTTTAAATCAAACTGATTACCAATACAAGCTGCTAACTTCAACACCTCAATTGTTTCCGTCGGCAATTTCTGTAACCTTGCAGCCATAAATTCTACCACATCATCGGTAAGCGCTTTTTGTTTCACTTTGGTAATATCGCACTCCCAATACCCTACTTCCCGATTAAATTTAATCAATTCATCTCCATACAAACCCAATAGAAACTGAGTCGTAAAAAATGGATTTCCCTTTGTCTTCTGATATACCAATTCTGTTAACGGTTGCGCCACTTCCCGAGCACATATCAGGGTGTCCACCACCAAATGATTAATATTCTCCAGGGATAAAGGCATTAAGGTAATAGTGTTAATAGTTGCGTCTGCTTTCCTGATCTCATCTAGGGTTAACATCAAAGGATGAGCTGGAAATACTTCATTATCCCGATAAGCGCCAATTAATAGTAAATAACCTCTTTCTCCTTGACTCATCAACAGTTTCATTAAGTTAAGAGAAGCAGAGTCTGCCCACTGTAAATCATCTAAGAATATTACTAATGGATGTTCTTTGGTTGTAAACACTTGAATAAATTTACCAAAGAGTAAATTAAACCGATTCTGCGCCGCACTTCCTGATAATTCTGGCACAGCAGGTTGTTTGCCAATAATTTTTTCTAACTCCGGAATTACTTCTATTATTACTTGCCCGTTTTCTCCTACTGCATTCAGGATTTGACTTTTCCATTGTTGCAACTGAGTATCACTTTCACTCAATAATTGCCCCATTAAATCCCGCAAAGATTCAACTAACGCAGAGAAAGGAATATTGCGATTAAACTGATCAAATTTGCCTTTTATGAAATAACCCCTTTGCCTGACTATAGGTTTGTGAACTTCATTGACAACAGCAGTTTTACCAATCCCAGAGAAACCTGCTACTAATATTAGCTCGCTTTTTCCTGATGCTACTTGTTTCTCCTGGGGAGACGCTACTCTCTCAAATGCTGCCAATAACTGTTGAACTTCTGCGTCCCTGCCATATAATTTTTCTGGAATCAGGAAGCGATCGCTAATATCCCTACTTCCCAACTCAAAATATTCTATTTTTCCCTTTTGCTGCCATTCCTCCCGGCATTTTTCCAAATCAAATTTTAAACCCAAAGCACTCTGATACCTATCTTCGGCATTTTTTGCCATCAACTTCATAACAATGTTAATCAGCATTTGGGGTATTTGTGTTCTCCCTTCCCTACTCCCTAGTATTGGCATTTTCGCCAAATGACAATGCACCAGTTCCATTGGATCTGTAGTATCAAATGGTAAAACTCCATTTAATATCTCAAAAAAGGTTACGCCCAAGGAATAAAAGTCACTGCGATAATCTATGCCACGATTCATCCTGCCGGTTTGCTCTGGTGAGATGTAGGCCAAGGTTCCTTCTAAGGAATTGGGTGTTTGAATGGTTTTAGTTTCTTTTGGCAGAAGAGTAGAAATACTAAAATCAATGATTTTTACTTGCTTAGTTTCTGGATTAATCAGTATATTCGCGGGTTTAATATCTTTATGAATAATTCGGTTTTGATGCAACACTTGAAGAATTTCAGTTATCTGAATAGCAATGTCTAGAAATTGGGATATATCTTTGGCCTGACAGGGTGAAAAATTTTGATAATATTCACCTAAAGAAATACCACCAAAGTCTGGCATAACTAGAGCATAACCATTCTGACAACTTAACAGTTCTAATGGTTTGACTATACCCTCAAGAGACAGATTTCTAGCTATAGTATATTGGTTGCGAAACTGGACTAATTCATTAAAGTCAGGAAATTGATTCTGCATCAGTTTAATGATGACAGGTTCAGAGTCTACTTTAGTCACTCCTTGATAAACAAGAGTGCGCTCGCTCTCATGTATTAAATCACCGATTTCGTAATTGGTTAAAGATGTTATCTTTATACTCATGGCCAGTTAATCTAAACACTTTATTATAACCTTACTTTAATTCTAATTCCAAAGCTCAAATTTGAATAACTTGTAAATTCTTTGAGTATGTTTGATTAATTATATAAAAATTTATAAGTGAACTTACGGTTGGGCTATATTAAGCAACAATTAAGAGATAAAACACATAAAAATAGGGAGAATGTTGTAGTTAGACTGGAACAATTTAATATAGTATTATAAACTGGAAATAGACATCTCCAAAAATAAAAAATGAAATCAATTGCAAGATATTAAATCAACAATTTTATTCCCTATTCCCTATTCCCTGACAACTGCCACGAAGTCTAATCAATTAAAGAAAATAATTGATAAAATGTTTAAATAAAATTAATTAGTATACGTATGAACTTAACTATAACATCCTTAACTAATTATGAAATCGGCCACTTAATACATGAGAGCAGTCGCACCCTTGTTTATCGCGGAGTGAGTAAAGCAAATGCTCAACTTATAATCATTAAACTACTCCGTTCGGAGTTTCCTTCCTTTAATGAATTAGTCCAGTTTCGCAACCAATACACCATTGCCAAAAATCTCGAAATAGAAGGTATTGTCAAACCATTAGAACTGTTAAGTTATCAGAATGGCTATGCTCTAATTATGCCAGACTTTGGTGGTATTTCTTTAGGTGAATATTATCAAAATTTGTTATCTGGAACCAAAGACATATCCCAATTTTTAGACATAGCTATTCAGATAGCAGAAATTGTCTATCAATTACACCAAAACCGAATTATTCATAAAGATATTAAACCAGCAAATATACTGATTAATCCCGAAACTAAGGAAGTAAAAATTATTGACTTTAGTATTTCTAGTCTATTGCCAAAAGAAACTCAAACTATTCAAAACTACAGTGTATTAGAAGGAACTTTAGCTTACATTTCACCAGAACAAACTGGCAGGATGAATCGTGGAATAGATTATCGCAGTGACTTTTATTCCTTGGGCGTAACCTTTTTTGAGATGTTAAATGGAGTTTTACCATTTGATACTACCGATCCAATGGAATTGGTACATTGTCATTTGGCGAAAATGCCAATACTAGGGAGTAGGGAAGGGGGAACGCAAATACCTCAAATGCTGATTAACACTGTTATGAAGTTGATGGCGAAAAACGCGGAAGATAGGTATCAGAGTGGTTTGGGTTTAAAATATGATTTGGAAAAATGCCGACAGGAATGGAAGTCTCAGGGAAAAATTGAGTATTTTGAGTTGGGAAGTAGGGATATTAGCGATCGCTTCCTGATTCCAGAAAAATTATATGGCAGGGACGCAAAAGTTGAGCAGTTATTAGCAGCATTTGAGAGAGTAGCAATCCCCCCTCAATCCACCCTTAGACAAGGGGGAGGTTCAGAAATAATATTGGTGGCAGGTTTCTCTGGGATTGGAAAAACAGCAATTGTCAACGAAGTTCACAAACCTATTGTGAAGCAAAGGGGTTATTTCATCAAAGGAAAATTTGATCAGTTTAATCGCAATATCCCTTTTTCTGCATTAGTGCAATCTCTGCGAGATTTAATGGGGCAATTATTGAGTGAAGGTGATACTAAACTACAGCAATGGAAAGATAAAATTCTGGATGCAGTAGGGGAGAATGGGCAAGTAATTGTTGATGTGATTCCGGAGTTAGAAAAAATTATTGGCAAGCAACCTTCTGTACCAGAATTATCAGGAAGTGCAGCGCAAAATCGGTTTAATTTATTCTTTAGTAAATTTATTCAAGTTTTTACAAGCAAGGAGCATCCTTTAGTAATATTCTTAGATGACTTGCAGTGGGCAGACTCAGCTTCTCTGAATTTGCTGAAATTGTTGATGAGTGAAAGAGAAAAGGGTTATTTACTATTAATTGGAGCATATCGGGATAATGAGGTATTTCCTGCCCATCCGTTGATGTTAACCCTGGATGAAATCAGGAAAGCAGAAGCAACGATTAACACTATTACGTTAGCACCTTTATCGGAGGAGAATATAAATTGTTTGGTAGCGGATACTCTGAGCTGCGATCTCCAAGTAGCCAAACCGTTCACCGAGTTGGTGTATCAGAAAACAAAGGGAAATCCGTTTTTTACGACTCAGTTTCTGTTGGGTTTGTATGGGGATGAATTAATTAAGTTTAATCGGGAAGTGGGATATTGGGAGTACGAGCTTACTAAAGTGAAGCAAAGGGCGCTTACTGATGATGTAGTGGAATTTATGGCGTGGCGTTTGCACAAATTGCCTCAAGATACGCAAAAAGTCCTGAAATTAGCCGCCTGTATCGGCAATCAATTTGACTTAGATACCTTAGCTATTATCTGCGAAACCCCTGCAGAGGAAGTCGCATCCGCTCTCTGGAGTGCCCTGCAAGAAGGACTGACTTTACCCCAGAGCGAAGCCTACAAGTTTTTCCAAGAATGGGAACAACAGGACAGTCAAGTCGAGGGAATTGTAGTGAATTATCGCTTCTTGCACGATCGCGTTCAACAAGCATCTTATTCTCTGATTCCCGAAAAGCACAAGCAAAAGACTCATCTCAAAATTGGGCAATTGTTACTGCAAAATACTCCAGAAAGTATGCGAGACGCGAATATTTTTGCCATTGTCAATCAATTAAATCATGGTACGGATTTAATCAAGCAATCTGCTCAACGGGAAGAATTGGCACACTTAAATTTACAAGCTGGGCGCAAAGCTAAACTATCCACTGCTTATCAAGGCGCTCTCGCTTACCTGAAAACAGGATTAAAATTGTTAGAGAGTGATAGTTGGGCAACTCAGTATACTTTAACATTAAACCTTCATGTAGAAACCCTAGAAGTTGAATGTATTAGTGGCAACATCTCGGAAGCCGAATCGCTGGCCGAAATCGTTCAACAACAAGCGACTTCTCAGCTCGATATTGTGAAAGTTTGGGAAATTAAAACTCAAATTTACGTCAATTATTTTCAGATGCCCCGCGCACTAGAGGCAGCGCTTGAAGCACTGGAAATGTTGGGTTTGTCGCAAACTCAAATTTGGGAATTCGCTGCAAAAAATCCGACTCTTCCCCAAGTTGAAGACATCAAGCACCTCCCAGAAATAGAAGATCCCTTGAGTTTAGCCATAATGAGATTACTTGCTTCTGTCTATGTACCAGCGCTCAGTACAAAACCCGAACTAATGTGGCCGGTTTCCCTCGCTCATATCGATCTTTGCGAGCAAAAAGGATGGACTTCTGTCTCTGCCATTGCTTATGCCATTCACGGGATGCTATTGTGTGCGCAGGAAAATATTCCCAAAGGATATTGGGCAGGATTATTGGCAATAAAACTACTCGATCGCTTTCATGCCAAAGCAATTTCTGGTCAGATTTCTTTTATCTTCAGCACCCAGATTCAACATTGGCAAGAACCTCTTCGCAATTGCCTTCCTGCTTTACTCGATGCGCTACAGATTGGATTGGAGGTTGGAGATTTAACTTACGGATCATTTTGCGTGGCAAATTACTGCTTTCTTTTGTTCTGGGCAGGGGAAAATCTAGAGGAAGTTCATAAACAACAAAACCTTTATATCGATCTGGTGGCGCGGAAAATTAAAAGTGAATATACTGCCAAAACCATGAATATTTGGAGACAGTTAGTCGCTAATCTTCGTGGTTTCAATCCCGAACCCCATCAATTAATCGGAACCTATCTTGATAGGAATGCATTCTTGCCCGACTTAGAAGCAAATCAAAGTGCTTGGCCGATCTTCGATATTTATATGAGCGAAACGCTCCTCTGTTATTTGCTCGGACGTAATTCAGAAGCATTAACTCATGCTGCACAGATGAACAAATATATTCAAGCTGTTGGAGCCTCTTTTGTCGGTGCGGTAGCCAACTTTCTTGATTCTCTGGTTTTGTTAGCTCAATATTCGTTAGAGCAACCCAAAGAAAATCAATCATACCTCGATCGCGTTATTGCCAATCAAGAAAGGATGGGCAAGTGGGCAGTCGAAGCGCCGATGAATTGCCAGCATAAATATGATCTAATAGAAGCAGAAAAACATCGGGTTTTGGGTGAAAGAATGGCAGCGATGGAAATGTATGATCGTGCCATAGCAGGAGCTAAAGAAAATGAATATATTCAAGAAGAAGCGATCGCCAATGAACTCGCTGCCAAATTATACCTTGACTGGGGCAAAGAAAAAATTGCAGCGACCTATATGCAAGAAGCATACTATTGCTACGCCCGTTGGGGAGCCAAAGTGAAAATAGACGACTTAGAAAAGCGATACCCTTACCTCCTCAAACCCATTCTCGAAAAGCCAAAACTTAGCTCCCTCTCCAGTGCAACTCTCACCTGTTTAACTCAAAGAACAATTTCCCAGACGACAACAGGAAAAGGAAAAATATTAGACTTAACTACTTTAATGAAAGCATCGCGCACCCTCTCAGAAGATATATCCTTAGACGGAGCGATCGTTAATTTAATGCAAGGAGTCAGAGAAAATGCTGGTGCTGAAACTCTGGCTTTGATGCTGTTTCAAGACCAAGTTTTAATCCTCACTGCTCTTGCTACTGGGCAAAAAGCTACCAAAATTGACCCTATTCCCGTCTTAGAAACTCAGGCAGTACCTTTGAGTATTATCAATCAAGTCAAGCGCAGGCAAAAGCCTTTGGTTCTGGATAACGCTAGTAACAACAATGCTTATGCAGGCGATGCTTATATCCAAAAACACCAACCCCAGTCTGTTTTATGTCTACCCTTAATAGATCGGGGTAACACCATCGGCATTCTCTACCTAGAAAATAATCAATTAACAGGAGCATTTACCAGGGAACGAGTGGAAGTATTAAGTTTACTTTGTTCTCAAGCAGCAATTTCCCTAGAAAACGCCAGACTCTATAGAGAATCTCAGAATTATGCTCAACAATTAGAGCAAACACAACTGCAACTTGTTCAAAGCGAAAAAATGGCTTCAATTGGCCAATTAACTGCTGGGGTAGCTCACGAAATTAATAATCCTGTTGGGTTTATTGGAGGTAATTTAGATTATGCCACTGAATACATTCAGGATTTAATGGATTTGTTACAACTTTATGAGCAAGGATTTGAACATAATAGTCAAACAATTCAAAACAAAATTGAAGAGATAGAATTAGATTATTTGATCGAAGATTTACCAGAATTAATTGAGTCAATGAAAACAGGAACAAAACGTCTTACCGAGATTAGTAAATCTATGAGAAGTTTTTCTCGTACCGATACAATAGTGAAAACTATATTTAACATCCATGATGGTATAGATAGCACTTTATTAATTCTCAGACACCGACTCAAAGCTAATGAAGTTCGCCCTGAAATTCAAGTAGTAAAAAACTATGGAAATTTGCCAGAAATTAACTGCTATCCAGGGCAATTAAATCAAGTGTTTATGAATTTAATTGCTAATGGAATTGATGCTTTAGATGAAAGTAATTCCGGGAAAAATTTCGACGAAATTCAAGCAGCACCTAATCAGATTACGATTACTACAGAAATTGACCAAGAAAAACAACAGGTAATTATCAAAATCAGAGATAATGGTCTGGGTATGAGTGAGGAGGTTAAAGACAAAATATTCGGTCATTTATTTACTACAAAAGGAGTGGCTAAAGGAACAGGTTTAGGTTTATCAATTTCTCGGCAAATTGTAGTTGAAAAACATGGAGGTAAAATTACTTGTACTTCCGAATTAGGAAAAGGAACTGAGTTTACGATTAGTTTACCCAATAATTAATCATAAGTCGAAGTATTTTACTAACTAAAAAATGTCAATAATCAAAAGAGAACAATGAATAAAAAACTATTTTTATGGGTTTCTGTAATCTGTAGTAAATTGCCTATTTGTCAACTTCGCTCCCTGCTTTTGGCGACACTTTTTTTAAGTGTATTCGCTGTTGGCTGCAAAACAACATCACCAACTGAACAAGACGAATCTTCGACATCACCAAAAACTTCTCTATCCCAACCGAATAAATTTGATGGAATTGATCTCCAAGTAATATCCCTCAGTAAACCTGTTGCTGCGACTGTGGAAAAACGAGCTGATGAATTTGAAGCACTAACAGGGGCAAAGATTACGGTTAAGAGTGCTGGCTATTCTGAACTATATCAAACAATTTTGCAGGATCTGACAACGGGTAGCAATCAATACGATGTTATGATTATGACTTCAAATTGGATGCCAGACTATATCGAATCTGGTTACCTCAAAGACTTAACAGAATATGTCAATCAAGATTCAAGTTTAGCATGGAACGATATTGCACCATTTTTTCAGGAATACGGTCTCGTTTATGCCAATAAAATCTACGCGATTCCCATTGATGGCAACTATCACCTCATGTATTATCGAGCAGATTTACTCGCTGAAGCAGGATTTGAGCCACCCAAGACTTGGGATGATTATCTCAAAATTGCTAAGTATTTTCATGGCAAAGACTTAAATAATGATGGGGAACCAGATTATGGATCTTGCTTGGCAAAAAAGCCGGGAAATGTTACCTATTGGGCAATGTGGTCAATCGCAGCTTCTCTTTTGCAGTCTCAGGGAACCAAACAGGGGATTTTCTTTGACCCCAATACGATGAAACCCATGACGAATAATGTCGCCTTTGCGAAAGCTCTCGATATTTACAAAGCAAGCAATGAGTATGGCGCTCCCGATGAAATGGAATGGGGTTTAAATGACGGTCGTCAAGCCTTCGTTGCAGGCCGTTGTGCCCTATCAATGGATCATGGAGATATTGGCACATTGGCACTCTTACCAAGCTCGAAAGTTAAAGATAAGTTTGGTACAACCATTATGCCGGGAGCTACTGAAGTCCTCAATTGGGATACCGGAGAATTGGTACAATGCGATAAATTCACCTGTCCGTTTGCAATTAATGGGGTAAATCATGCCCCTTTTACAGCAGCTATTGGCTGGGTTGGAACGATTAATAGTGCAGCAGATCCCCAAGTTCAAGCAGCAGGAGTTGCCTTTATTTCTTATATTAGCCAGCCCGATCGCTCCAATATAGATGTAACAAATGGGCGATCGGGCTTGAATCCCTATCGTCTTTCGCAATTTTCTGATTCTCAGAATTGGATTGCAGCAGGCATGACTCCTGCCGTCGCCAGCACCTATTTGGGAGCAATTGGCGCTAGTCTGAACAGTCCTAATGTGGTACTTGATTTGACTATTCCTAGAAACTATAATTATCAGCGAGAACTGCTAGATGCAGCAGTTTCGGATTTTCTTGCGGGGAAGATTAGCCGGGATGAAGCTATGGCGAGGATTACCCAGGAATGGGAAGCTCTCACCAATAAAATGGGACGAGATTCTCAAAAAGCATTTTACCGGAAGAGTTTAGGATTGGATCGTTAAGTTGAGGAGATAATAAATTATGTATTGGAATCTTAGTAGCAAACTGGTTATCACTTATTCTGGATTGATTGCTCTCACAGCGGGGGCACTGTCGATCGCAATCTATTGGCAACTAAGGATATCGCAGCAAGTCGCACTGCAAGACCGCCTTTTGGGGATCACCAGCTTGGCAGCTCGTCAAATTGATAGCGACTATCATGCTTTAATTAACGAGCCCGAAGATGTTGGTACAGCTTACTACATCTTTAATCAGCGGCGACTTAAGGAAATTCAAGCGTCCGATCCAGATATCGTTCGTCTTTATACCCTACGTTTTCGAGATGAACGTTACACAGTTGTTTTAAGTTATGCAGCAGATTCTCAATATCTCAAGCAACCGCTTGCCAAGTTTGGAGACGTGCCCCAGAATTTACCACCACGCTTACAGCAGAATACAGAAATTCAGGCTCCAATTACCGAAAATGCTATCCGCACCAATGATGCCGGGCAATTTGTTTTGTATGGTTATGCACCAATTAAAAGTCAATTGGGGCTTTCTGACGGCATTCTTGTAATTGAGATGGACGCTACTACTGTGACTCAGAGTGCAGTGGGAGCGTTAGCTGTTGCGGGAGGGATTTTCATAGTTGTTTTGCTAGTTTCCTTACCATTAGTTTGGTGGCTCGCCCAATCAGTAGTGGTACGGCCAACTTTGCATCTGAATCAGGTTGCCCGCCGTTTGGCTGATGGAAAATGGGATGAAGCGCTACCCACAAATCGCGGGGATGAATTGGGGCAGTTAGCGGACTCGTTTAGGCACATGGCTTTACAGCTACAAGCGTCGTTTAAACAATTGCAAGACTACTCTCAAAACCTAGAGCAAAAAGTAGAGGTGCGGACTCAAGAATTATCAAAGTCGCAACAGTTGCTTAACTTGGTGATCGACAATATTCCCCAATCTATTTTTTGGAAAGATCGAGAAAATGTTTATCTGGGGTGTAATCAGAGCTTTGCTTCGGTGGTTGGCATGACACCTCAGAAGGTTGTGGGTAAAACTGATTATGAGATGCCGTGGAGTCGGGAAGAAGCAGATTTTTATATTAAGAGCGATCGCGAAGTAATGGATTCTGGAAAACCGGAATTAGGAATTGTCAAACCGATAACACAAGGGGATGGCAAACAAGGTTGGTTGGAAACGAGTAAAGTCCCACTCTATGATGTTCAGGGTGAGGTGATGGGAATTATTGGTATTTTTCAAGATATTACCCGTTACAAAGAAGCTGAAGAAACTGCCCAGCAAGCTAATCATGCCAAAAGTGCCTTTATTGCTAATATGAGTCACGAGTTACGCTCTCCCTTGAATGCAATTCTTGGCTTTGCTCAAATTATGACTCGTTCCCAAACCCTTCCCAAAGAACATATTGAAAATGTCAGTATTATCAGTCGTAGTGGCGAACACCTTCTGACTTTAATTAACAACGTCCTCGATCTTTCTAAAATTGAAGCCGGACGTATGACTCTCAATCAGAAAAACTTTGATCTCCATCGTCTGCTGAACGATATTGAAGATATGCTGTACATCAAAGCTGAAGAAAAAGGTTTACAACTTTTATTTGAGCATACTAATGATGTTCCTCAATACATTTGCACCGATGATCTAAAATTACGTCAGGTTTTAATTAATATTATTAATAACGCGATTAAATTTACTTCTATTGGAGGAGTTTCTCTTAGAGTTGCTCAAAAATCTCCCCCATCTAATCCTACTAAAATTATCTTTGAAGTGGAAGATACTGGATCTGGAATTGCAGCAGAAGAACTGGATAAACTTTTTGAAGCTTTTACCCAAACCGAAACGGGAAAACAAGCTCAAGAAGGAACGGGATTAGGATTACCAATTTCTCGCAAATTTGTCCAACTAATGGGAGGAGATATTTATGTTAGCTCCAGACTTAACAAAGGAACGATTTTTACCTTTGAAATCAAAGCTACCATTGTCACCGAAGGCGAAGTTGTTGAGACCCAAATTCCCCAACGTCGTATTATTGCCTTGGAACCCAATCAACCCAGATATCGGATTTTAATAGTGGATGATAAACCTCTGAATCGTCAATTATTAATTAAACTCCTTTCTCCTTTCGGATTTGAACTCAAAGAAGCTGTTAATGGACAACAAGCAATAGAAATATGGAATGATTGGCAACCTCACTTGATTTGGATGGATATGCGGATGCCAGTGATGGATGGATATGAAGCTACAAAAAAGATCAAGGCTACAGCTAAAGGACAAGCAACAACAATAATTGCTCTGACAGCTAGTGTATTGGAAGAAGAAAAGGTAGTAGTTTTATCGGCAGGATGCGATGATTTTATGAGAAAGCCATTTCGGGAGGTAGATATTTTTCACAAGATGGCAGAATATTTAGGAGTGCGCTATGTGTATGAGGAAAACGAAATTCAACTGAAAAAAAAGGAGGAAACTGTTGAATCTATTGAACAGAAAGTCGGGGTATTATCTGAAGAATTAAAAAAACAACTAAAAGATGGTTTGCTGACAGGAAATTTAGCAAAAATTGCTAATACAATTACCACAATTCGCCAATCTGATAATTCTCTAGCTGAAGCGATACAAAAATATTGTGATGGCTTTGAATATGAGAAAATTTTGAATTGGTTGAGTCGTTAATGGATAATGGATAATGGATAATAGACATCTCCAAAAATAAAAAATGAAATCAATTCAAGATGTGAAATCAACAATTTAATGCCCTATTCCCCTATTCCCTATTCCCTATTCCCTATTCCCTATTCCCTATTCCCTATTTAATAGTAATTTATGAGTTCCTCGTCAATCAATTTAGAGCATGGCAATATTTTAGTCATAGATGATACCCCTGCTAATTTACAACTTTTAATACGTTTATTATCAAGAAAGGGTTATACTGTTCGTCCAATTCCTAGTGGCAAACTTGCTCTTCAAGGTATTCATCTTGATTATCCAGATCTGATTTTACTTGATATTTCAATGCCGGAGATGAATGGTTATGAGGTATGTAAGCATTTAAAAGCCGATCCTCGCACTCAAGATATTCCTGTTATTTTTATTAGTGCCCTTGATGATGTTTTTGATAAAATCAAAGCATTTGAAGTAGGGGGAATTGATTATATTGCTAAACCTTTTCATGCCGAAGAAGTTTTTTCTCGAGTGAAAACCCATATTACTTTATATCGACTCCAGAAACAATTGCAAGAAAAAACCGAAAATCAAGACCGAGAAATTCAGAATAAAAATCTAATTTTAGAACAAATGATCGATCGTTTGGCAAGTACCAATTACGAATTACAAGAACATTTAGAGGAACTAAAAAAAGCACAATTGCAATTAGTTCAAAGTGAAAAAATGGCATCTGTTGGTCAGTTAGTTTCTGGTATTGCTCACGAAATTAATAATCCTGTAGGATTTATTTCTGGAAACTTAGATTGTGCCAGTGAATACATTCAGAATTTAATGGATTTGTTACAACTTTATCAACAAGGATTTGAACATAATAGTCAAACGATTCAAAATAAAATTGAAGAGATAGAACTAGATTATTTGAGAGAAGATTTACCAGAATTAATTCGCTCTATGAAAGAAGGAGCTAATCGGATTGCCGAAATCAGTAAATCAATGAGAACTTTTTCTCGTGCCGATACAATAGCGAAAGTTCCATTTAATATCCATGATGGAATTAATAGTACCTTATTAATTCTCAAACACCGACTGAAAGCTAACCCAAATCGTCCGGAGATAAAAGTGGTGAAAAATTATGGAGATTTACCAGCACTCAAGTGCTATCCAGGGCAATTAAATCAAGTGTTTATGAATTTGATTGCTAATGCTATTGATGCTTTAGATGAAAGTAATATCGGTAAAAGTTTGGCAGAAATTAAGGCAGCACCAAATCAGATTACTATTACTACGAAAATTGACAATAGTAAACAAGAGGCAATTATATGCATTGGAGATAATGGAAAGGGAATTTCTGAGGAAGTAAAACAGAAAATATTCGAGCATTTATTTACCACAAAAGGAGTGGAAAAAGGAACGGGATTAGGTTTATCAATTTCTCGGCAAATAGTAGAAGAAAAACATGGAGGTCAAATTACTTGTACTTCAGAATTAGGAAAAGGAACTGAGTTTACAATTAGTTTACCAAATAAGTAAGCATTCAGCTATTAGCTATCAGCTCTCAGCAATAAAAATGAATCAAGTAATAATTCGTTTACAGCGCTTTTCATATTGATGACTTCACGTCACAACCAGAATCTTGTAGGGACGTTCCATGGAACGTCCCTACTGTGGTTTACCCAAATGAAAACCCCTGTAATATCAAATCCGGTTAAACAGTTATAGGACTTACGCAAAGAAACCCGGTTTCTAGGATAAATCGTTGTTTTGAACAGTAAAGTTCTACGAGAAACCGGGTTTCTGAGTTCGCCTGCGTAAGTCCTGAGTTATAGATTGGTTAAGTATTTAGGAGTCAGGAGTCAGGAGAAGAGAGAATCACAAAGATTTAGTAGTTGTGACGATTGAATGTTTTTTTTATCTCCAATCAAACGGATTTGATATAAGTTCTACTACATTTTCAACCAGAGAATTGAAGCACAAGAACGACGAGTTTAAGTTTTCAACCCATATAATTAAATTTAATCAAGCTGATAGCTAATTGCTGAATGCTGAATACTAAATGCTTACTAATAAACAACGGCTAATTTTTGTTAATCAGATGATTTCTATCTAATTTATAAGCTTTACCTACTGTAGCATCAAACGCCCAAGCTGAAATTTTCCACTCACCTTTTGGTAATAGTTTACCAGCAATTGTTGCCTCCCAACCAGCATTAAAATATGCCGGATTATTAAATAATTGAACTAAACCTTCTCTGGGGATTTGAGCAGACATTAAAATATCAAATATAATCCAATCATCTGCTTGATTTTTATAAGTTAAAATAATGGCATCAGCAGGTTCATTTCGCTCTGGTAAAAATGCCCAACCATTGACAAAATACCAATTATTTAAAAGTATTATTGAATCTAATGAACCGTAAGTTTGACCTTTCTGTTTTTTAGTAGCGATAGACTTCCAGTCCGCTGAGGCGATCGCTTCAATATTATGGCCGATAACTAAACCAGGTTTTAACATTCTGAGGTTATTAAGTTGATTGGCTAAATATTTGATCTGATCATAACTACTTAAAACATTTTCTTCCACACAAGACTTATTTTCCATGAGATTAATAAATGACAAACAAGTTTTTCCATCCATTCTTAATTGATATATACTCTGAATTTCTTTGAGACTGTAAGTAAATGATTGCCCATATAAAAGAAGTAATCCCAATATAGCAACTACAGCAGTAATTTTATGGAGCCATACTTGGGATTTTTGCAGATATGTTTGACTATAAATATGACTAACAACTATTGGAAATAAGTGAATAATAGCGATTATTAGATAGATAGAAAATGTTGTATATTTTGAAGACAAAGCAGTTTCAATTCCAAACTCTACTCTGCCAACAGAAGTTATTAAAGCACTCACTATTGAATAGAAACCGATCATTATCCAACCGATGGTTCTCTCTAATAGAGAATTGTCTTGAATATGTTTGATTAGGTAAAGAAATAAACAGAAAAATATTGCTATTTCTACTCCACCAATAAATGTTGAATAAATCAGAGAAAATATTTGATAACCAGAACCCAAGGGAGAACCAACAAAGGCTAAGAAAAATTGTAAAGTTTGTTCTGGGTTCTGAAATGCTGGTATGATACTAGGGCTAACTTCTGGTTTACGATAATCATAAAAATAGATAATTATATTGCTAATAAAAACTGCTATCCAACTTAAGAATAACCATTTTTGTTTGAGTAAATCTGACTTTGATTTTGCTGGAACTAATGCCAGTACAGGTAAAATAATTACCCAAGCTATCATGCCATTAGAATAGGAAAAGGTACTGATGATGCAAAGGAGCGTACAAATTAAGAATTTATATTTAAGATTGAGGCGAGAATAAACAACTGAAATTGCAGTAGTAATACAAACAATAGGCATGAAAACTACCAATTGAATTCCCCAAAACCAGTTATCATATTGAATGGCTGAAAATATCAGAATATTTGCTAAAAAAGCTATGAGTAAAGTTGGGAATATCTTAAATTTTACGGTTAATCTATTGAGGCGGTAAATATTTAGAGAAACTAGACAAGCTAAAAAAAATATTCCTAGCATTTCATACCTCACATCCCAATTAGTTAGATATGCTAGTCCGAGAAAAATTAGCCGTGGAAATAATTTTCTACTTTCATTATGTTGAGCAATTAAGTCTTGCCATGACAAAGAATTTTGGGAGATTTTGATAAATAATTGAGGCATGAGATTCCATTGGTCCCAATAGGGAATATTAACGCTGTAAGTCAGAATTAATATTCCCATCACAACTGCAGGTAATATGACAAAACATATCGCTATCCAATGTAAAATTTGAAAATTATAATTGAATATTTTTTGGGGAATTGAGGATTTTTTTTCTATTCTCATCATCATTTATCAAAGCCAATTTTTTCGTCAATAATATAGTAAGGTCTTTGTCGAACTTCATCATAAATTCGACCAATATATTCTCCAATAATTCCTAAAGAAAGTAGTTGAATTCCTCCCATAAAAAATGTAGTAGTTAAACCATAAGCCCAGGAGAGAAATTCTTGCCCTAAAATAAATTTAACGTAAAGACCAATTAACCCAATAATAAAAGATACAATTGCCGATACTAAACCTAGAATAGTTGCCATTTTTAGAGGAATTGTCGAAAAAGAAAATATCCCATCAAAAGCAAGTTTAAATAACTTAGAAACTGACACTTTAGGCTCACCCCGATATCGCGGTCCTCTTTCTACATAAACTCCTATTTGTTTAAATCCAGCATAAGCTCTTAACCCACTTAAATATTTGTTGCGTTCTGGCATTTGCCGTAAAGTTAAAATAACTTTTCTATCCATTAATGAAAAGATTCCGGCATCCATGGGAGTTACAATTCCTGACAACTTTCTTTGGATGTAATAAAAACTTTTAAATGCTAATCGTTTTAACCATTTTTCTTTGCGTTTTTTTCTAATAGCATAAACCACATCATATCCCTGTTGCCAGAGTCGTGAAAAACTGATAATTGCTTCAGGAGAATCTTGTAAATCTCCATCCATCAGAATAACTGCTTTGCCATTAGCATGATCTATTCCAGCGGATAAAGCACATTGATGACCGAAGTTTCTAGAAAAGCTAAGAATTTTTACTTCTGGATTTTTCAGACTTATTTCTTTTAGCAGTTCAAAAGAATTATCAACACTCCCATCATTGATAAAAATCACTTCAGTCGTGCTATTAATTTTGTCTAAAACATCTGATAATCTACGCCAGAGTTCAGGGATAATTTCTTCTTCATTAAAGATGGGAATAACTACAGAATAATCAATATTTTTCATAGTCTTTACCGAAACAATTAAACAATTAAATAATTAGATAATTCAGGTTGAAAGCCTCCCCTTTCAAGGGGATGAAAATAAATTTTTTCCCTACCGCGTCAATCCTCTCCCTAAAAGGAAGAGGTAATTATCCATTATCCATTATCCATTATTGAATCACTCCTAGTGGAGGATGGCAGAAATAACTGACCAGTTACAAAATTCTAAAAGCCTTACTAAGCAATAATGCATGAATTTTTAATTTTTAATTCCGCCTAGCGGCATTAGAACAAATCATACATATCTTGTTTATAATTGTCAACCTAAGCAGAATAAATATGGGTTATAATAAACAACATTTAGCTGTTAGCTCTCAGCTCTCAAAAAAAAGATGCTGCTTTTAAGGATTAAGAATAAATCAATTATGATCCAGGTACTTCATCAGACAAATTTTAGTGATTTTGACGAGTTTATTAACTGGTATCCAGAAAATTCGGTATACCACTATGAATTACATAATGGAGTAGTTACTCAAATGCCTAAACCTAGAGGTCAACATTCTCAAATTGCGGGTTTTTTAATCGCTGAATTGAGTTTAGAAATTAGGCATTTAAAATTGCCTTACTTTATTCCTAAAGAATGTATTGTTAAAACTGATAATTTATCAGGTTATGAACCAGATGTAATTGTTGTGAGCCGAAATTCTATTCAAAATGAACCACGTTGGGAAAAGGAATCTACTTTAATTAATGGTCAGTCAATTAAGTTAGTAATTGAAATTTTAAGTAGCAATTGGAGCGATGATTATGCCCTCAAATTAGATGCTTATGAAACAATGGGAATTGAAGAATATTGGATTGTGGATTATTTGGGATTAGGGGGAAGAAAGTTTATTGGTTATCCTAAAAGCCCAACTTTTACAGTTAATATATTAGAAAATGGTGAGTATAAATCCACTCAATTTAAGGATAATCAACTCATTCAATCTTCTATTTTTCCAGAATTAAAATTGACTGTAGCACAAATTTTTAGGGCAGAATAATGTAAGTATTCAGCGGTGAGCTATCAGCTTTATTACTTTTAAAATTTTAAAAGAGGAAAAAACATTTGAGAGGTTTCAAAGAATTAAAAGCACGACTTATATCATGTCCGGTTGAACAGTGATAAATAAATAACTACGGAGGAGTCAGGAGGTAGGAGTCAGGAGTCAGGAGGAAAGAAAGAAGGAAGAGGAAGAATAGGAGAAGAAGAAGAAAGTTTTTTTATAACTAATTATCCGGACATAATATTACGCAGGCGAACCCAGAAACCGGTTTTTTTGTCAATATTAATTGTTAAAAATAACGATTGATCGTAAAAACCCGGTTTCTTTGCGTAAGTGCTGAAAAGTATGGATAAAAGTCTATCAGCTATCCTTAATAGTTCTGAAAAATAGTTTCTATCAGTTGTTTATATTCTGAATTATCTGATTTTTTTTCAACAAAAATGCTTTGCCAGTTTCAGTATCAAACGCCCAAGCTTTAAGTTTAACTGTTCCTTGAGGAATTTCTGCAACAGAAAAAGATTTTTGCCAACCAGAATATAAATAATTGAAATTATTAAAATATTCTCTGACACTAGGTCTCGGCATCCTCTGATTAATTAACTTAAATATTATTGCTTCTCCCTCGGCATTTTCATAAGTCAAAATTACTCCATCAGCAACTTCGCCTCTTTCTGGTAATATTGCCCAACCATTAACAATATAAGTCTGATTATCAATTTTATTTATTGCATCAAAATAACCATAAACTAAATCTGATTTTGGCTCTTCTGCAATATCTTGAATATTTTTGCTTTTGACTAAACCAGGTTGTAAAAAACCTAATTCATCTAAAATATTAGCAGTCTTTCTCAGAAGTTCAGGACTTCTTTTCATTACCAAACATTCATCTTTATGGATAACATTAATCGTCAATAAACAAGCTTTACTTTGCAGCAAGATAACTCGGCGATCGCTCATCCTATCTACAGCATTAATCGTAGTCTTAATATGTAAAACTAAGAAAACACTAATAAGTAATAAAGAACTATATCTAATTAACTTTTTCCGAGTCTTGTTTTGAGTAGCTACCTGCAAAAAAATAGCCAGTAAATAAATCAAAGACACCATCAAATATAATGAAAAAGCTGTATATCTTGGAGCCAAAGCTTGACCAACACCAAAACCAACTCTACCTACGGCAGTTACAGCTCCACTAATAATTCCATAAACTCCAATTATTAGCCAAACAATCAGACGATGTAATAACAAAAAATCCGTTTTAACTAATCGAAAAAATTGCCAACAGACAAACATCCACAAACCAAATACCAAAAATCCAACTATTGTTGCCACAGTTAAATTTTCAAATGCTAAAGGAGCGCCTAAAAAAGCCAGAAAATAATGAAATGTGTCAACTGGATGACTTATTGCTGATAAAAAACTCGGATGTTTATCAGGTTTTTGATAATCATAAAAATACACAACTACGTTGGCGACAAAACCCAAGAAACCACCAATAATTATCCAAATATTTTTAGTGAAAATTTCCTGCCATTTTCCAGAGGCTAAAATTGTTAATGCTGGAAATACTAAAACCCAAGTCAACATTCCATTGGCATAAGAAAAAGTGCTAACCGTACAAAGACAAAAACAAATTATCAACTTTGTTCTTAAACTCAATTTTTTTTGAGCAATAACTAAACAACCAGTCAAACAAGCAATAGGAATATAAACCACAACCTGAATTCCCCAAAGCCAGTTTTCATATTGGGCGGGAGAAAAAATTAGTAAATTAGAAATTGCCAAGAGAAAAAATTGAGTAACAAAACCACCTTTTACAGTTAACCTACTTAACCAATAGATGTTTAAAGAAACAATGCAAGTCAATAAAAATATTACCAACATTTCATATCTGACATCCCAATTTGTCAAATAAGCTAAACCGATAAAAATTAGCCTGGGAAAAAATTTTCTACTTTCATGGAATTGAGCAAATAAATCACTAAAAGAAAGATTACCAGCGTATATTTTCTCAAACATAATTGCCAGAGGCCATTGATCAGAAAAAGGAAAATTTACACTATATTTTAGGATGCAAATACCCATGAATAAAACTGGCAAAAAAATTAGACACAAAATCGGAATTTGTTGGCGGTTTAATTGTTGCATGGAGTATATTTTTTTAATTGAAAGAAAGCATAGCAGAGATTTATAATAT
Organism: Okeania sp. SIO3I5; assembly: GCF_010672085.1. Lineage (GTDB taxonomy): Bacteria > Cyanobacteriota > Cyanobacteriia > Cyanobacteriales > Microcoleaceae > Trichodesmium. The sequence continues at coordinate 403 of NZ_JAAHHT010000109.1, read as the reverse complement.
CATTTGGAAATATAAATTATACAGCAGATTTCAAGTATCTAAAGAAATATTTGCCATGGGAGCAAGATGCTCCCACTGCCGTGTCTTCTAATACTATTTCTCAAAAACTTTTCTACATTTTGTTGAGCAGGGTAGGGACGTTGCATAACAAAAATGCGTTTTCCTTAGCGAATGCTCCGCAAATATGTCGCTCCGCGTTTCATGTCCGCTCTTAGCGGAAAACGTCCCTACGAAGAAGAAAAACATAATAATAATGAAATATTGGGCATAGAAACAAGATGTTCCCGCTGCCCTGTATTCTAATAACTCTAATGATACCCTGTAGAGACATTGTATAGAACATCTCTACTCCCTAAAATAACTAATTATCGCGATCGCGAAGCGTTTCATGTCGGCGATTGGA
>NZ_JAAHHT010000108.1 GCF_010672085.1 Okeania sp. SIO3I5 | reverse complement strand
TGAATATTCTGGTTTCTAAGACTTAGTAAATATTTGCCGACTCGACTGGCACGCCAAATATATAGGTAGTGCTTTGAGAAGCAAAATTTAGGCTGGAAGTCGGCAAAACGGAAGTAAAAAATATTTGAATATTCTGGTTTTCCAAAAAGAGTAAATATTTGGCGACTCGAATGGCGCGCCAAATATATAGGTAGTGCTTTGAGAAGCAAAATTTAGGCTGGAAGTCGGCACAATGGGAGTCAAAAATATTTGAATCTTCTGGTTTCTAAGACTTAGTAAATATTTGGCGACTCGAATATCGAATTTATCTCCCTATCTCCCTATCCCATTATCAATATTTTTATCCCAATTCAATGGCGCGACTATAAGCTGTACTTGCTTCATCTATTTTTCCCTGCTTTGCTAAAGCATCACCCAAATTTTTATGAAATAAAGGTGAGGTAGGATTGAGATTTATTGCTTGCTGAAATATATAAATTCCTTCTTCCAACTCTCCCATTTTTGTTAAAGCTTCTCCTAAATAGTTATAAGCAAAATCTGACTTAGGATTAATTTCAATAGTACGTCGATAGCAGGCGATCGCTTCTGAAAACCTTTTTTGTTTTGCCAAAACTATGCCAAGTTGTAGATAAATATCTGGATTATTTTTCTCTACTTCCAAGGCAAGTTGATATTCAGAGATTGCTTGCTCAAGATAACCTTTTTTTGCCAATATTTTGGCTAAATTAAAATGAATTTCTGGATTTTCTGGTTCAGTTATTAAAGCAATTTGATAAAAAATAATTGCCGACTCTAGTTTATTTTTACTAAGTAAAATATTAGCCAACTGCTGAGATATTTCTGGATTATATGGCTGAACTTCTAAGAACTTATGGTAATGACTTTCATCCCACGGAGAATATTTTATTCCTAGACGATAATTACTAAGTGCTGCTTGTAAATTTTCCAGATAACGTTGTTGAAAAATATCCCCTAACTTTTCATATACTTCTGTTAAAGTTGGTTCTAGTTTAATTGCTTTTTTATAAGAAGCGATCGCTTCATCCCACTGTTTTTTTCGAGAATATAAATTACCAATAATTTTGTATAATTCTGCCAAATTAGGCTGAATTTTTAATGCCTGAGTATACCAACTCAGGGCAGCTTCTAAATTTCCCTGAGTTTCCCAAGCATTTCCTATAGTTTGATAAGCTGGAATAAAATCTGGTTTTGCCTCTATAATTTGATGACATAGAGCGATCGCTACATCAAATTTACCCAAAACCAAATATTCTGTTGCTTTTTGGTGTTTTTCTATCACATTCAGAATTAAGTATTGATTTTTCATGCTTCACCATATTAAGCTAAAATATATTGTATATTCAAAGATTATTTCTCAAGTACATCCCAAAGAATCTTTTATAGTATATTTGTGATTCGGGAGTAATTAATTAACAATATGTGCATGAGAATATCTAGTCTAGTTCTCTGTTTCCAATGTCTTATATATTTAGATATATCCAGAGGGTTTAAGGAAAAAAATACTTAACTCTACCTCTACTCTTTCCCTTGAATGAATCATTGTTCTCTTCTAGTAATAAAAAGCTAAAAATTATGAATCACAACTATATAAAGCTTGTACATAATCAATTTTAAAAATCCTCAATCTCAGTTGCATAAAAAAATAACTGGAATAACTTTTCAGTGGTAAAAATTAATCATAGAGTTAATTAATTATGAATAGTTAAGGTTGGCTTTGGTGCTTTGATCCAGATTTTTAATTTTGCCTGAATCTCTCAATACTTATTTGGAAAGCTGAGGTTATAAAACTGATGATTGAATGCCTAAAAACTAAACATTAATATCGGCAAATACCAACTTTCATAAGTTCAAACAAAACTAGAAAGAAATTTCAAACTATAAACACAGAAAAAAACTATAGTGTTTTTCAAGTTACTGAGGTACAGTTGTTTTTATTCTTTTCTGTTCCCTCTTTCCCGAATTACTACTCCTTACTCCCTAATTTCTCAAACAAAGTAATTTTGTACCTTACTGAAAAATGGGAATTTCTATAACGAATCAAAACACAACAAACTATGCAGACTATATCAAAAATCTGGGAAAAATATTTCCTAAGTTCAAAAGAATCAAATTTTTTTTTCGATATTGTTATATAATTGTTTATCAAACCACCTGAAAATAAGGTACTATTATTTAGTAATATATATATAAATTCAACTGCAAAGTATTTGAGTATTCTGACGATAAAATAAAGTTTCAAGCCTCCTGCCCTTTTAAGGGGATAAAAAAATAAAATTCAGCCCGGAGGTACTGATAACTGATAACTGTTAACTGATAACTGAAGTAACCAATGAAATTAGATTTAAAGAACCTTTGTTTGCAAAACTCAGTCTCCCCCAGAGGTATTATTCATGTGGGTGCTTATGATGGTAAAGATATTAAACTTTATCAAACTTTAGGCATCTCAAAAATTCTCTTAATTGAAGCTAACCCAACAGTATTTGAAAGGTTAAAAGCAAATATTTCCACAGCATCTGTAGATGTGCAAGCTGTTAACTATGCTATTAGTAATCAAAATGGCAAAGTCAAATTATATGTCAACTCAATGGGGCAAAGTAGTTCCATTTTTCCCTTGAAACATTATCGAGATATTTACCCCAATATTCAAGAAACTCATCAACTTACTGTTGAGTCAAAAACATTGGATACTTTGGTACAAGAATTAGAGCTTTCTCCAAGAGATTTTAATATCCTTAATTTAGATATTCAAGGGGCAGAACTTTTAGCATTACAAGGAGCAACTAATCTACTTAAATATATAGATGCAGTTTACACCAAAGTTAATTATGAGGAACTCTATGAAGGTTGTGCAATAGCCGAAAAAGTTGATGAGTTTTTAGCACAGACTGGTTTTGGTATGGTGGCAGTAGCAAAACCTTTTCACCCATCTTGGGGAGATGCTTTTTATGTGAGAAAACAAGTAGTTAGTATGTCTACTCTTGGCAAAAATACTGGATTGGGGAATCAAATTTTTCAGTATGCTTTCTTAAAAATATATGCTCAAGAAAATGGGTTATCTGTAGAGACTCCTAAATGGGTAGGGCAGGAATTATTTGGGCATAAAGATGGAGGAATTTCTGAAGATTTGCCTGTAGTTGTTGAGAATAATAATGAAATTTTCTCTGGTAATGGAGAAATTTGGAAAAATGTGGATATTCAGGGAGAATTTTTATATCACACTAGCTATTATGTGACTCAGAAAGAATATTTTTGTTCTTTATTTCAACCTGTAGCAGAAATAGAAGCTCAAGTAAAAATTGCTTGGGAAAAATTGCGCTCTTTTGGTAAAACTATCATCGGTTTACATTTACAATTACCCTCAGATGAAAATAATAATTCTGTTGTTGTTCCTAGTGAATGGTATGAAATTTGGTTGCATGGTTTATGGGAAACTTTAGAGGAACCTGTTTTATTTATTGCCAGCGATAATTTAGAGGAAATACCCCTAGTTTATTTTTCTGAATATAATCCTATAACGGTTCGAGATTTGGAGGTAGAAGTTAATCTAGAATATCTGAATTTTTTCTTATTGAGTAAGTGTGATTTTGTTGCTATTTCTAATACTGCCTTTGCTTTTGCTAGTTGTCTCTTAAATGAAACAGGAAAATATTTCTTTCGCCCCCACTGTCCGACTGCAAAACTTATACCTTTTGAACCTTGGAATAGTCTGCCAGTTTTTCGGGATGTAGATATTGATGAGGTAGGAAAAAGTATTTCATTTGAAGCAACATTTCAGCAAATACAGTCTCAACTTCAGCAAACTTGCGCCGAATTGGAAAATATCCAATCTCAGAAAGACGAACTTTCTCAAAAATTAGTATCTACTGAATCTCAACTTCAGCAAACTTGCGCCGAATTGGAAAATATCCAATCTCAGAAAGACGAACTTTCTCAAAAATTAGTATCTACTGAGTCTCAACTTCAGCAAACTTGCGCCGAATTGGAAAATAGTCAATCTCAACGAGACCAAATCTTAGGAGAATTAGAACAATTCCACTCTCAACTTCAACAAAATGAAGAAAAAGCTCAAAATGCCGAATCTCAACTCCAGCAAACTCGCCAAGAATTAGAAAATGCTCAATCTCAGAAAAATCAACTTTCCCAAGAATTAACATCAGCTCAATCTGAACTTCAGCAAAACCAAGAAAAAGCTCAAAATGCCGAATCACAACTCCAGCAAACTCGCCAAGAATTAGAAAATATTCAATCTGAGAAAAATCAAATTTCCCAAGAATTAACATCAGCTCAATCTGAACTTCAGCAAAACCAAGAAAAAGCTCAAAATGCCGAATCTCAACTCCAGCAAACTCGCCAAGAATTAGAAAATGCTCAATCTGAGAAAAATCAACTTTCCCAAGAATTAACATCAGCTCAATCTCAACTTCAGCAAAATCAAGAAAAAGCTCAAAATGCCGAATCACAACTCCAGCAAACTCGCCAAGAATTAGAAAATCTTCAATCTGAGAAAAATCAACTTTCCCAAGAATTAACATCAGCTCAATCTCAACTTCAGCAAAACCAAGAAAAAGCTCAAAATGCCGAATCTCAACTTCAAAATATTAAGACAGAATTAGATAAATCTCACTCCGAACTACATGATACGCGAGAAGAATTAGAAATTACTCAATTTCAACTAGATGAAGTACAGGCAGAATTAGAACAATCTCAATCTCAGTTATCCAAATATCAGGAACAACTCAATACCTATCAATCTCAACTTCAACAAACTCAAATAGAACTAGAAAAAAACAAATTAAAACTAGAAAATCAGGAAAAAATATTACCAAATCAAAATATAACAAACTATGCAACTCATATCAAAAATCTAGCAAAAATTCTCGCAGAAACAATCCCAGATTGATATAATAAGCATTTAGCTATCAGCAGTCAGCGGTCAGCTTTTCCTCGGGAATTCTGCACAAACAACTTTTTAATGAATGAAGCAAGTATTGGTTTAATTTCTACTAAATTTTTAACTAATTAGCTGATAGCTGACTAATTACATTATCCCTCATAATTTCCCTCTTTCTACTACTAAATTAAAGGTTATGAAAACAGCATTAATTTCAGGAATTTCCGGTCAAGACGGTTCTTACTTAGCTAAATTATTACTAGAAAAAAGTTACAATGTTTGTGGCACTTCTAGAGATGCTCAAATGTCTAGTTTTAACAACTTATCTCGTTTAGGTATTCGTGACCAAATCAAGTTAGATTCCATGTCTTTAAATGACTTTAGAAGTGTCTTACAAATATTAACCAAATATCAACCAGATGAAATTTATAATCTAGCTGGCCAAAGTTCAGTAGGTCTGTCTTTTCAGCAACCTGTAGAAACATTAGAAAGTATCGCTACTGGCACCTTAAATTTATTAGAAGCAATTCGATTTACTGGAGCAAAAATTAAATTATATAATGCCAGTTCTAGTGAATGTTTTGGCGATACAGGCGGTAAACCCGCTACAGAAATTACTCCATTTCGCCCAAGAAGTCCTTATGCTGTTGCTAAATCTGCAGCTTTTTGGGAAGTGGCAAATTATCGAGAAGCTTATAATTTATTTGCTTGTTCTGGAATTTTATTTAATCACGAATCTCCCCTCAGACCAAAACGTTTTGTAACTCAAAAAATTGTCTCAGTTGTTTGTAAAATTGCTAAAGGTAGTAAGGAGAAATTACACTTAGGAAATATTTTAGTACAAAGAGATTGGGGTTGGGCGCCAGAATATGTAGAAGCAATGTATTTAATGTTGCAGCAAGATGAAGCAGATGATTATGTAATTGCTACTGGAGAAAGTTATCCTTTGCAAGATTTTGTAGTTGAAGCTTTTAATTCTGTAGGATTAAATTGGGAGAATTATGTAGAGGTAGATCGGAGTTTATATCGCCCTACTGATATTTCTGTTGGTAGGGCAAATCCAATCAAAGCTGAAGAAAAATTAGGATGGAAAGCAAATTATAAAATGCCAGATGTTGTGCGAATTATGGTTAAGGAGAGAATGGCTAATTTTTAAAGAAGAAGTAAGAAGGAATAAGGCAAAAGGAAGAGGAAAAGTCAATGAGTTTATGGAACCATTTGGTATCTTTAAACCCGCGATTAAATTTTTGGGTTACGAGTGGGGAGTGGAATAGAGTCAATACAGGAAAAAGATTGAAAAATTATCTCTTACTCCCCTTACTTTTAAGATTAGAATCAGATTTTTCCATCATCAAATCTTTCCATCCATCCCACGTGAAATGAAAAATTACAAACATTTTCATTTTATTAAGCTCCTAAAAAAAATTGCGCGTCAAAGGATTTTAGGTTGCATCCTCACGAAAATTATGATAATCTAAAGTTTAACTGGGGTTACTTGCCAACATAACTGACTTTTTATTCAACATAGTTCTGTTGCTATTGATAAGAGAGAATCAAAATATTCAGGAATGTTTCCGAAGAGTAATACCAGAAATATTTTCATCTTGTGTAGCTTTCGACAAATGCTTAGTTTTCCCTCATCAAATCTTTCCATCCATCCCTCTACCGTAATAACACAATAAATAAAAGTAATCCGCCAAGTTTTAGGAATTTTAGAATCTTTTTTTCGGTAATTTTTATCTTTCGTTAAAACTATGAATAAAACTACAATTATACCTTTAGAAAATGGCGATATGGCTGACGCCACGCTCCGCGTTTCATGTCGCGCAGCGAAACGCTTAACTAGAGATGAATTTGAAAAGCGCTATTTTGCTATGCCAAAACATAAAAAAGCTGAACTTATTGAAGGAATTGTTTATATAGCTTCACCATTAAGATTTTCTGCCCATGGGCAACCTCATTTTCAAATTAATACTTGGTTAGGAGTTTATGCTGCTGCAACTCCTGGAGTTAAGGGTGCCGATAATACAACTACCCGTTTAGATAAAGATAATGAACCTCAACCAGATGCCATGTTATTTATTGAATCAAGTTTAGGAGGACAAATAAAAATTAGCAAGGATGATTATATAGAAGGTGCGCCAGAATTAATTGTTGAAGTTGCTGCTAGTAGTGCTACTTATGATTTACATGATAAATTAAAAGTTTATCAACGTAATGGAGTAAAAGAATATTTAGTTTGGAAAGTTTACGAACAAGAATTAAGCTGGTTTAGGTTGTCTAAAGGTGAGTATATTTCTGTTGCTCTGGATGAAAATGGAGTTATAAAAAGTCAAGTTTTCCCTGGGTTATGGTTAGCAGTTAAATCTTTAATAGAGGGAAATTTAGCTGAAGTATTAAATGTACTTCAACAGGGATTATCTAGTTCAGAACATCAAAAATTTCTCAGTCAACTTAACAGCTAATTACCTTTTTTAGTTAGGTTGAGTATATTTCTGTTGCTCTGGATGAAAATGGAGTTATAAAAAGTCAAGTTTTCCCTGGATTATGGTTAATAGTAAAATCCTTAATAGAGGAAAATTTAGCTGAAGTATTAAATCTACTTCCACAAGGATTAGCTAGTTCAGAAAATCAAACATTTCTCAGTTAACTTAACAGCTAATTACCTTTTTTAGTTAGGTTGAGTATATTTCTGTTGCTCTGGATGAAAATGGAGTTATAAAAAGTCAAGTTTTCCCTAGATTATGGTGAGCAGTTAAATCTTTAATAGAGGGAAATTTAGCTGAAGTATTAAATGTACTTCAACAAGGATTCGCTAGTTCAGAACATCAAACATTTCTCAGTTAACTTAAAAGTTAATCACCATTTTTAGTTAGGGTCACTATCTTTCTGTTTTTGCGGATGAAAATGGAGTTATAAAAAGTCAAGTTTTCCCTAGATTATGGTGAGCAGTTAAATCTTTAATAGAGGGAAATTTAGCTGAAGTATTAAATGTACTTCAACAAGGATTCGCTAGTTCAGAACATCAAACATTTCTCAGTTAACTTAAAAGTTAATCACCATTTTTAGTTAGGGTCACTATCTTTCTGTTTTTGGGGATGATGATATTGAGTTATAAAAAGTCAAATCAATTCAAAATTCTTGCATTATTAATTCGCTCATTATAACCTCTGCCTGTTTGCTCCGCATTCCGCAGTCAAGTCAGAGACTTGAAATAAGGAAAATATTTTTGATTTTTTCGTATTTGTACGAACGAGGTTTGAATCCTTAATTCAAAAATTATTTAATAACTTAGCAGCCCAAATTTTTGAACTTTGAATTGAGCAGTTTTGAATTTAAAAAACGGTCAAGTTTTCCCTGGATTATGGTGAGCAGTTAAATCTTTAATAGAGGAAAATTTAGCTGAAGTCTTAAATTTACTTCCACATGGATTAGCTAGTTCAGAACATCAAACATTTCTCAGTTAACTTAACCGTTAATCACCATTTTTAGTTAGGTTGAGTATATTTCTGTTTTTATGGATGAAAGCTGAAGTATTAAACCTACTTAAACAAGGATTAGCTAGTTCAGAAAATCAAAAATTTCTCAGTTAACTTAAAAGTTAATCACCATTTTTAGTTAGGGTCACTATCTTTCTGTTTTGGCGGATGAAAATGGAGTTATAAAAAGTCAAGTTTTCCCTGGGTTATGGTTAGCAGTTAAATCTTTAATAGAGGGAAATTTAGCTGAAGTCTTAAATGTACTTCCACAGGGATTAGCTAGTTCAGAACATCAAAAATTTCTCAGTCAACTTAAAAGTTAATCACCATTTTTTAGTTAAGGTAACTATCTTTCTGTTTTTGTGGATAAAAATTGAGTTATAAAAAGTCAAGTTTTTCCTAGATAGATTATGGTTAATAGTAAAATCCTTAATAGAGGAAAATTTAGCTGAAATTAAATCCTTAATAAAGGAAAATTTAGCTGAAGTATTAAACCTACTTAAACAGGGATTAGCTAGCTCAGAAAATCAAAAATTTCTCAGTCAACAACTTAGATCCCAAATTTTTGAACTTTGAATTGAGCAGTTTTGAATTCAAAAAATGGTCAAGTTTTCCCTAGATTATGGTGAGTAGTTAAATCTTTAATAGATGGAAATTGAGCTAATGCTTAAAAAGAATCGAACCAATTGATTTTAGACAGCCAAATCTATAATTTTTTCAATATTTATTCCTTCTCTCCTAGATAACTAAAGCCTTCTTCCTTTTTCCTTCTTTCTAATTTTCTATTATGATAATTATGGAGCTTTACAAAAATTTATAATAATGAACACAATTACAGCAAACCCAACTTTAGAAAATCAACTAGACCAGTATACCTGGACTTGGAAAAACCATAACATCCAATATACCGTTATGGGAACTGGACAACCTTTACTATTAATTCATGGTTTTGGTGCATCCATAGGCCACTGGCGTAATAATATCCCTTCCCTCGCCGCCGTTGGTTACCAAGTATTTGCCCTCGACTTACTAGGATTTGGAGCATCTTCTAAGCCACCCATAGATTATTCAATGGAACTCTGGCAACAACTAATATACGACTTCTGGAGCGAACATATTAACCAACCCACTGTTTTTGTCGGCAACTCAATCGGCGCATTACTCAGCCTAATGATATTAGCAGATTACCCAGAAATTTCCACAGGAGGAATTCTCATCAACTGTGCAGGAGGTTTAAACCATCGACCTCAAGAATTAAACTTTCCTCTAAGATTCATCATGGGAATGTTTACCAAATTAGTTAGTTCTCCAGCTTTAGGACCATTTATTTTTAAGCAAGTTCGTCAAAAATACCGCATTCGTAGCACTCTCAAACAAGTCTATATAAATAAAGAAGCTGTCACAGATGAATTAGTAGAAATAATCCATCGTCCCTCCTGCGATGCTGGAGCGCAAAAAGTTTTTGCTTCAATTCTCACTGCACCTGCTGGACCTCATCCCTCAGAATTACTACCAAAAATTCAAGTACCATTATTAGTAATCTGGGGAGAAAACGACCCTTGGACACCAATATCTGGTGCAAAAATTTATCAAGACTTAGCAGACAAGGTTGAATCTATTCAATTTAAACCCATACCAAATACAGGTCATTGTGCCCACGATGAAAGGCCCACAATAGTTAACTCTTTGATTTTAGATTGGTTAGCTAAACAGTGAAACTCTTAATAGGTAAGACTTTAAAGATTTATCAAAAAAAAATCTTAAAAGTAGTGACAAAACTACCTTTATAGGTTAAACTTATTAGCGTGTGAGGAGCGAATCAGCGAGAGCATCGAGACGAAACACGGCCAGTCGTCGATGCTCTTTCTGAATAAATAATTCTGTTAAAAATCTCTAGTGAGATTAAGACACTATTTTGTGTCACTTATCTTTTTAAGTGGTGTTGAGGAGCATTAAAAAGCGGTCATTAGAAATGACCGCTTTTTTAAATTTTATTTGATATATCTACGACTTGCTGATTAGATTTTCAAGCATTGACAGATAAAGGCGAAAGCCTTTTTTGGGTCGAAAAAAAAAGACTGCTAGGTTTTCAGATCAATGAGCTGCAAAAATTTAGTATTTTAGACAGAATAATTGTATAAAAGTCAAGAGACCGATCCTATGAGTGCTAACATTTGTTAACAATGCACAGCAAGCAAAATCTGCTGAGGGGGTATTTCCCAATGTCTACAAGAAAACCTGTAGACGCTTTGTACGGACGTTGCATAACAAAAATACGAACGTCCCTTTGTCGCCTTGGTTATCGGCGCTCACAGAGGTTTGAATTACTTGACCATGCTAGAGGTAACTTATCAGGATAGCGGTAACAAGCGTAGCCTGGCTTTACACCACAAACTACTCTGTTAGTCGAATCTTACCATAATCTATATAACTTGATAAGTATAACTAGGGTCTGTCATCAATTAGAAGTTAGAAGCTTTGTTACTCAAGGTTTTTAGTGTCTGGAGTCTTTTAAGGCTAAAAGCTCAAAAGTCTTGCTACATAGCACTTTCAAATTTAATTTATGACACGCCCTAGCTCATGTATTAACATAAGCTAAGATATATTAGTAAATCAACAATAGTTAACTAATCTTCATATCCGACTACCTATATAAGTTCTCCATTCCTGCTTCATAAAACTGATACAAAGCGTCACATGACCTGAAAAATTGATGTTTACTTCCTCCTAACTCCTAACCACTCCCCTACTCCCCCACTCCTTAAAAAAAATTTTTCAGCAAACCGTATCTAGTTGGGATTATAGCTTTCTTACTCTGTTGGCATCCAGTCAGTAGTAACATATATATGCCCTAACTCTTGACCCTGATAACTTCTTTTAGCAAACCGCCACCCATTTTCCAGAACAATCTTAGTAAATCCATTGGCCAAACCATAAGTTCTACCAATGAGTAGTCGTGGTGCATTAGAATCATAACGAGAAATACCCATCAGTCGTATATCACCACCACTCATTTGTAAAGAGAGAGCATATTCAAGAGATAGATCAGTACCCGCTATTCGGATAGAATAACCATTACTGTCGGTGGCACGCCCACAAATACCTGTAAAATCGAAATTTAGTAATAGGGGATCAACCAACGTAGGGCGATCGCCACTTTCACTCCAGCATTCTCTGGCATCAGTTTTTTGTTCTATGATTAGCAATTGTGGCCCGAAAGCACGAGGAATTGCAATTGCAACGTATCTAGACTGATCGACTTCTTTTTGGTCAAAGAAATTTGCCTTTGCAGGAACAATAGAAGATAAAGTTAATAACCCTGAAGTTGTAAGTGCAGCTATCAACTGCTTGAAAAAAGTTTTCATCACTCTGCTTTGTCTAATTTTATATATCCAAAGAATGTAAATTTTAGGAAATTTTAGACTTCATTTTGATGCTTATCCTGTTATTTGTCAAATACTATTTAGCCAGTTAGATAAAGTTTTATATTTTTTTTACTTTCTCCATTTTTTGAGATTTAGATATTAAAAATTGTTTCAATTTCAAATTATGATTTATTTGATACAAAAAAAATACGATTTTCTGGTTTATTGAAAATTTTTAGTAATTGAGGATTATTAAAATTTTAACGTTAGATTTATAGAGCTGAAATTTTAAATTTGAAGAGAAAATTAAATATAGAAATATCAAAAGGAGTGAGTTTAACAATTAATAATTAATAACTAACAATTACCTCTTCTTTTCAAGAATAGGATTGTTCCAAAGGAAATTTTTTTCTTGTTTCTCCTTTAAAAGAGAGACTTTAAATCTTAAATTATTCGCTAAAAAGTTATTAGGAATAGGAAATAAGAAATAGAGAACACAAAATAGTAAAAACAGTCTTTTTTACAAAAAAGCAACATTTTCTAAGTATTTTAAGCCTTTTGCTTCAGCGCTCGTTAGTGATAACTGATAACTGATAACTGAAATAACGTATTCTCCCGCGATCTAAAGATTCTAACGGGAGTAACCAGACATCATTTATAAACTTTTACCATCATTTTCCTGACTAATTGTTTCTTGTTTCACCCACTCTTGTTTTTCATGTTCCTGAGCCTTCATCCTCAATCTAACTGAGTTAGCATGAGAAGGCAAACCCTCAGCAGTAGCCAATACATCAATAGCAGAAGCAACCTTTTGTAAAGCAATAGGAGAATATTGAACCAAACTAGAATGCTTCATAAAAGTTTCTACCCCCAATGCCGAAGCATAACGAGCAGCACCAGAAGTCGGCAAAGTATGATTTGGCCCGGCCAAATAATCTCCCACAGCTTCCGGAGTTGAATAACCAAGGAAAATAGCACCAGCATGGCGAATATTTTCCAATAGATCCCAAGGCTCCGAAACCTCTAATTCCAAGTGTTCTGGAGCAAATTGATTAGAAAGTTCAGCAGCAACTTCCAAAGATTCAACAACAACCACCAAACCATAATGAGCGATCGCCTTTTCTGTCAAAGTGCGACGTGGATGATCCTGGAGTTGTCGTTCCACCTCTACCACAACCTGACGTGCTATAGCCGAATCTGTAGTCAATAAAATAGCAGCAGCCAAAGAATCATGCTCTGCTTGAGCCAACATATCAGCTGCCAGATGAACCGGGTTAGCCTCAGAATCTGCAATAATTAGCACCTCTGATGGCCCTGCCAAAGAATCAATACCTACCGTACCATAAACAATTTTCTTAGCCAAAGTTACATAGATATTACCCGGCCCAGTAATCACATCCACTTTTGGGATAGTATCAGTACCATAAGCCAGAGCAGCTATTGCCTGAGCACCTCCGATTTGATAAATTTCTTGAATGCCTGCTTCTTGAGCGGCCACCAGTACAGCAGGATTAATCTTTTTTCCTTGAGCCGGTGGTGTCACCATCACAATCTTTGGGACTTCAGCCACTTGAGCAGGAATAGCATTCATCAGAACTGTACTAGGATAAGCAGCTTGGCCACCAGGAACATAAAGTCCAGCCCTATCAACAGGAGTATAGCGTTTGCCCAAGACTACCTCATCATCACCAAATTGCACCCAGGACTTAGGAACTCGTTGTCGGTGAAAAGCTTCTATCTGTTTAGCAGCCAAACGAATAGAACTTAATAAGTCCTTATTTACTTGCTGATAAGCTGCATCTAATTCTGAACCACTTACCTTTAACTCTTCTGGAGTCAGGGTAATATGGTCAAATTCAGAAGTATAGTGTAACAGAGCTTCATCACCTTGTTCTCTAACGGAGCGCAAAATTTCTCGCACCGTTGTTTCTTTATGAATAGCCATATTATCGTGGGTACGCTCTGTGATGCGTTTCAATTCAGCTTGTGCCTCAACCCACTGAGTAATTATTCGCAGCATAGAGATTAGGAATGCCAACTAAAAAATAAAGTTCGCGCTTTAAGGGTAGTTTCAGAACCAAAAGAGTTGGATCAATATTAAGACTATTTATAATGTTAAACATTCTCATCGGCAATTGTCTTGTAATGATCCTGATTTGATCTAGGAGTAAAAGTCAAACAATTCTCTCAGTTTCCGAATCACCCATTACTCTTTGTTATAGCGTGAAGTCATAACACTGGCATCTTTAAATATTTTTTGAAATCTTATACCGTTTCACTGAATTTAGAATTTAGAATTTAGAATTCAGAATTCCAGATTTGAGAGGCTAAAAACTTTGACACTTCCCTACAGTTTCAGGCAATGTTTCTCAGGAAAAAACTGAATTCAGAATTTAGAATTTAGAATTTAGAATTCAGAATGCCAGATTTGAGAGGCTAAAAACTTTGACACTTCCCTACAGTTTCAGGCAATGTTTCTCAGGAAAAAACTGAATTCAGAATTTAGAATTTAGAATTCAGAATGCCAGATTTGAGAGGCTAAAAACTTTGACACTTCCCTACAGTTTCAGGCAATGTTTCTCAGGAAAAAGCCGATCCAAGACCCATCAATAACTTGTCTATAATACCCAAGTTTTATGTTGAGTAAAGATGTGGGTAATGGATAGCAAGTCTACCAAATCTTAAATCTATTATCTTTTGCTTCTTTGTCCACTTTCCCCCCAAGTCTAATACCATTTTGATAAATAGTTGCTACAAATGCCTAGGGGATTTTTTGGGAGTCAGGTAGGGGAGCCGTCTCCTTGGCGATGATACAATAGTCAGGAGTCATAATAAATAGCTTCAATACCATGTTTTAGGTCGGAAATTATCTTTATTCGTCAAAGGCACATCTTCTGAAAAGTCTTTTGATCGCCCTGACTATTCGTAACATTCTTTTTTTACGCTTGGTATAACCCTATTCCAAATCCAAAATCCAAAAGCAATTTCTGACTGAGTTTAAGTATTGATAAATGTCCTAACCTATTTGCGTAATACTACTATACCGAAGAATAACTTGCGTACTGACAAAGTAAATGCTATAGTATTAAAATATTTTGTGTGGCAAACTAAAAGTGACTAAATTTTAGCTGTAGGCAACATGAAATCCGGCGCGACATGAAAGGCATCGGGAGGATGTCAAAACTTCTGAATCTAGACAAAAGTAAACTATGGCCAATATTAAGTCTGCTATTAAACGTATCCAAGTTGCTGAACGCAACCGTCTGCGGAACAAAAGCTATAAATCTGCAGTTAGAACTCTAATGAAAAAATACTTTATTGCTGTTGAAAACTATGCTTCCAATCCCACAGAGGAATTAAAAACAGAAGTGGAGCAGCGAATGTCAAAAGCTTACAGTAAAATAGATAAAGCTGTCAAACGTGGCGTTTTACACAAAAATAATGGTTCTCGTAAAAAGGCTAGGTTAGTGAGATTTTATAAGAGACATTTAACTAGCGATCAAAGTCAGCAAGAGTCTAAAATGACAGATAGCTCTGTAGCTTCGTAACAGAATAACGATATAATTGTTATAAGTTATTATTAATTCATTAGATAAGTTCCAAGCCCGAAAGCAAAAAGTTCGGTATGAGACAGTAATCTTATACTGAAAATTTTTTTTCTAGGGCAAAGTTTTCTAGGATAAATGGTTATTGCTATCTATAAAGTCTAATTTTATAGACAATCCTAGAAAAATATTTGTAGAAAATCTAGGTTTTCATGGCAGAGGGCTTTTTACATTAAAAAATGCAGAGAATTTTAGCATAAATAATCAAGTGTACTTGTACTTGACTTTTTTAAGGCGTGAAAACCCCAGAGGTAATCCTTACTCAAGATAATTGAAAGGAAAATTAACCTTCTTTATACTATAACTTAAAATAATCCTAGGTGAATATATATCTAATATCTATATTAGTATAGTGGAGTGTCAATATCCAGAAATATTGTGACAAAGAACTGGGGAAAAATTGATAAATTGTTAAGAATACGGAATAATAATAGAGTATGAGCAAGATGAGTGAAAATAGGACTTAATTAGTACGCTCGCCTATTATTATCACCGAATTTATTATAACCTCAAGGATTTGTCCAGAGACAGTTAGTAGATGTGGAAAAAAGCAGTTTTAACCCATTAAAAATCCCCATAACTTTAATCTGGAGAGTAGTAAAATTAACTATAAAAGCCAAATGCAGCTAATTGATACTCACGTTCACATCAACTTCGATGTATTCAATTCTGACTTGGAAGATATCCGCCAACGTTGGGAAGAAGCAGGAGTAGTTCACCTAGTTCACTCCTGTGTTGAACCAGAGGAATTCTTTGCTATAAAAGCCATAGCAGATCGCTTTCAAGAACTTTCTTATGCAGTTGGTTTACATCCCTTAGATGCTCAGAAGTGGACATCAACTACTGCTAATCAAATTGAAGAGTTTGCAACATCCGATCCTAGAATAGTAGCTATAGGTGAAACAGGATTAGATTTTTACAAAGCAGATAATCAAAACCAACAAAAATTTGTCTTCAAAGAGCAATTAACTATAGCCCAAAAACTTAACAAGCCATTAATTATTCATTGTCGTGATGCTGCTATCTCAATGGCAGAGATTTTATCTAATTTTCTTGAAAATCAAGGGGATGTCAGAGGGGTGATGCACTGCTGGGGAGGTACTCCAGAAGAAACTAAAATGTTCTTAGACTTAGGGTTTTATATTAGCTTTAGTGGAATTGTGACATTTAAAAATGCTATACAAATTCAAGAATCAGCTAAAATAGTACCTAGCGATCGCCTCTTAGTAGAAACAGATTGTCCATTTATCGCACCAGTGCCAAAGCGGGGCAAACGCAACGAACCTGCTTATGTGAAATATGTGGCCGAAAAAGTTGCTGAACTAAGAGGTGTAACATTAGAGAATCTAGCAGCACAAACCAGCAAAAATGCTTGCCGACTGTTTGGCTTTTCTATTTCCTAAAAAGTTAATACATCCAAATTAATATTGTTTGAGATATAAGACCATACTGTCATGGTTATAGTAAGTTCGATATAAAGTTATGTACAAAAAAAGGGGTTCAATAATGGATAATGGATAATGGATAATGGATAATAGATAATTACCTCTCCATTTTAGGGAGATGATTGACCAATAAGGAAAAAATTTATTTATCTTGGTTGATTGGACCTGGCGCCGGTAACCTATCCATCCCATCCTAACGGACTGCTCCGCAAACAACCGCTTTTTCCCCTTTATTGGGGAGGCTTTAAACCAGAATTATCTAATTGTTTAATTGTTTAATTGTTTCGGTAAATACTAGATAGTGCGAAAATTTGCCTAAAATTTATCAAACTTACTCATAACTATAGCTATAAAAATGCCTAGGAGTAAGTTTCTTCAATTGTCTATCCATTAGTTCCTATCAGCTACAATTAAGGTATGAAGCTAGTTGAATCTCATGTTATCAGCAAATCATATTATTTGTGGTTAGAAATTGACCACAAGTCTTTTTTATAGAAAAATATGTTTAATTTAGGCAACTATACCTTATCATATTATCATCAATATTTCTTTTCTGATAAGCTTTCAGATTTTTGAGTAAGTTTAGTTGACTGGTTTTCATGGAATGTCTCTAGTATAGCCTAGTATGACGAAAAGTACTCTAAATAAGGTTATTTTCGATAATCCAGTTCCAAATATATTAAAGTAGTTAGCTAATAGACAACTCCGAAAATCAAAAATAAAGTCAATTCTGATCCAGAAATTATCAATTACTTCTCCCTATTCCCTATTCCCTATTGCCTATTGCCTCTTTTCTTAAGTTCAACTATTAAATGTAAGTGCTACAGAGTAGAGATGGTCAAGATAATATTTTTCAGAAACTCATCTTTATAATCTGCTTTCATAGAATTTATATTAATATGTATTATTTATTATTAAAACGAGGTTGATATCTCAAATGTAAATTCCTTATGCTAAATTTGTGGCTGTGAATGGCACATTATTTAGGGAGTATATTTATGCTCCTAAATAAGGCTTTCATTAATGGATAATGGATAATGGATAATTACCTCTCCCTTTTAGGGAGAGGATTGACTAAAAGGGAAAAAATTTATTTTTTTCCCTTTCAAGGGGACGCTTTTAACCTGAATTATTGAATTATTCGGTAAAAAAAATATGATTATAAATTTTATGCCTCATAACTCTGGATGATATTTATTTAAGGTTAATCAATGAAGATAGTATTTATATTCCCAAAAACAATAATAATACTTTAGTAACTAGAAGCAATATTGAGAATACCAGATAAGTAAGATAAATAGGGAAATTTAGTATAAATAGCTTTACCGAAAAATCAAGGTTTAAAGCCTCTCATGAGCAAGGAGAAAAAAGCGGTCGGCAAGGGTCCCAGTCCGTAGGATGGGATGGATAGGTGACCGGCGCCATATCCAATCGACCAAGAGAAGAAAAAAAATTTCCTTTTTAACCAATACTCTTCTTTTTAAGAAGAGGTAATTATTAATTATTAATTATTAATTGTTAATTATTGAACTGTAGATATTTGTAGAATCTATAGCCTATTCAACGGAGATCCAGATCAAAATCAGATTTATATCAGTCATAATTTAGAGAACTTTATCATTACTAGAAAAAAACTTAATAGTGGAAAATTTACTTGCCTATAAAGTTAACATACAACATATTTCATATTGGTTAGGTACACCTGTGGTAGACAATATGTGTAGCAATTTTTCTTGCTACTCCACTCCACAATAGTTTTATAACTAATGTTTGTACCTCATATATCTAAAAATTTTCTGTATAACATGAACTAGCTGACTAATGTATAACAATTCAATATTTGTGGAACATTAATCCACGATTGCTTACCATAACATTTACCCATAAAAAATTGCTGCCCTACTAGGATACTCAAGAATGACTTATCAAAAATTAAACATTAACACCTACAGTGACCTGCAAATTTCCAATATGCCCGATCTGATTGAAATTCAGAGGGCAAGCTTTCGCTGGTTCCTAGAATATGGACTGATAGAAGAACTAGAAAGCTATTCTCCAATTACAGATTATACGGGCAAGCTAGAACTTCATTTTCTTGCCAAAAACTATAAGCTAAAACAACCAAAATATAGTGTAGAAGAATCAAAACGGCGAGACAGCAGCTATGCAGTGCAGATGTACGTTCCCACTCGCTTAATTAACAAAGAAACTGGGAAAATGATCGAACAAGAAGTATTCATTGGAGACCTACCCCTAATGACAGATAGGGGAACATTTATCATTAATGGAGCTGAAAGGGTAATCGTTAATCAAATAGTTCGTTCTCCAGGAGTTTATTATAAATCCGAGACTGATAAGAGTGGGCGACGTACATATAATGCCAGTCTAATTCCTAACCGAGGTGCATGGCTAAAATTTGAGACAGATAAAAACGACCTAGTGTGGGTGAGGATAGATAAAACTCGCAAACTTTCTGCCCAAGTATTACTTAAAGCTTTGGGATTAGGAGACAGTGAAATTTTTGACTCCTTGAGACATCCTGATTATTTCCAAAAAACTATAGAAAAAGAAGGACAATACGGAGAAGAAGAAGCCCTATTAGAATTATATCGGAAATTACGTCCAGGGGAACCACCTACTATAGCTGGTGGAGAACAACTACTCCACAGTCGATTTTTTGACCAGAAAAGATATGACCTAGGGCGTGTAGGACGATATAAGCTCAATAACAAACTAAGGTTAAATTTACCAAATACATTACGAGTATTAACCAAAGAAGATATATTAGCTTCCATTGACTATTTGATTAATTTAGAATATGACATTGGTCAGACCGACGATATTGACCACTTAGGAAACCGACGAGTTAGAAGTGTAGGAGAACTACTGCAAAACCAAATCAGAGTTGGTTTAAACCGTTTAGAGCGAATTATCAGGGAGCGGATGACTGTATCTGAGGCAAGTTCATTAACTCCAACATCACTGGTTAACCCAAAACCATTAGTAGCAGCTATCAAAGAATTCTTTGGTTCATCTCAGTTGTCTCAATTTATGGACCAAACAAATCCATTGGCAGAGCTGACCCACAAAAGACGCATATCAGCTTTGGGACCTGGAGGATTAACTAGAGAAAGAGCTGGATTTGCTGTCCGAGATATCCATCCTTCCCACTATGGCCGGATTTGTCCGATTGAAACACCAGAAGGCCCGAACGCTGGATTAATTGGGTCTCTAGCTAACCATGCGAAAGTTAACGGTTATGGATTCATAGAAACTCCCTATTATCCAGTAGAAAATGGTCGGGTACTGCGCGATCGCACGCCAATATATATGACAGCAGATGCAGAAGATGATTTGCGGGTGGCGCCAGGGGATATTATGACTGATTCAGAAGGGAATATTTTGGGGGATGTTGTGCCAGTACGTTATCGGCAAGACTTTACTACTACCAGTCCCCAACAAGTAGACTATGTAGCAGTTTCCCCAGTGCAGGTGGTTTCTGTAGCTACATCATTAATTCCATTTTTGGAACACGATGATGCTAACCGCGCGTTGATGGGTTCCAATATGCAACGACAGGCAGTGCCATTGTTAAACCCAGACAGACCTCTGGTGGGAACGGGTCTGGAAGCTCAAGCTGCCCGCGACTCAGGTATGGTAGTCATCACCCGGACAGATGGAGAAGTTAGCTATGTGGACGCAACTAAGATATCTGTCATTGATAAAGAGGGTAATGAAACAGATTATCCACTATGTAAATATCAACGGTCTAATCAAGATACTTGCTTAAATCAAAGACCTCTGGTGTATGAGGGGGATCAAGTAGTAGAAGGTCAGGTACTAGCTGACGGTTCTTCGACTGAGGGTGCTGAGTTAGCTTTAGGGCAAAATGTTTTGGTAGCTTATATGCCTTGGGAAGGTTATAATTATGAGGATGCTATTCTGGTTAGCGAACGTTTAGTATATGATGATGTTTATACGTCTATTCATATTGAAAAGTTTGAAATTGAAGCTCGGCAGACAAAATTAGGACCGGAAGAAATTACCAGAGAAATTCCGAATGTTGGGGAAGATGGTTTGCGCAACTTGGATGAACAGGGAATTATCCGGGTTGGTGCTTGGGTACAGTCTGGGGATATTCTTGTTGGTAAGGTGACGCCCAAAGGAGAATCTGACCAACCTCCAGAAGAAAAGTTGTTACGGGCAATTTTTGGAGAGAAAGCAAGGGATGTACGGGATAATTCTTTACGGGTACCTAATGGTGAAAAAGGTCGTATTGTTGATGTCCGAGTGTTTACCAGAGAAAAAGGAGATGAGTTGCCACCGGGAGCTAATATGGTGGTTAGGGTTTATGTAGCTCAAAAGCGGAAGATTCAGGTAGGGGATAAGGTAGCAGGGCGACATGGAAATAAAGGTATTATTTCACGAATTTTACCTATTGAGGATATGCCTTATTTGCCTGATGGTACTCCGATAGATGTGGTGTTAAACCCATTGGGTGTACCTTCCCGGATGAATGTAGGACAGATTTTTGAGTGTATGTTAGGGTGGGCCGGTGAAATTTTGAGTGTGCGGTTTAAGTGTGTACCTTTTGATGAGATGCACGGTCGTGAGAAATCGCGGGAAACGGTACATCGAATGCTACAATTAGCCAAGGATACTTCTGGTAAAGATTGGGCGTTTGATGAGGAACATCCAGGGAAACTTTGGGTTTATGATGGGCGAACAGGAGAAAGATTTGACCGTCCGGTGACTGTGGGAGTTGCCTATATGTTGAAATTGGTTCACTTAGTTGATGATAAGATTCATGCTCGTTCTACGGGTCCTTATTCTCTGGTGACACAGCAACCTTTGGGTGGTAAGGCGCAACAAGGTGGTCAGCGCTTTGGGGAAATGGAAGTATGGGCACTAGAAGCGTTTGGTGCTGCTTATACTTTGCAAGAATTGTTGACTGTGAAATCTGATGATATGCAGGGTCGGAATGAGGCGTTGAATGCAATTGTGAAAGGAAAAGCAATTCCCCGACCTGGTACTCCTGAGTCTTTTAAGGTGTTGATGCGGGAGTTGCAGTCTCTATGTTTGGATATTGCAGCTCATAAGGTGGAGACTGCTGATGATGGTACTACTCAGGATGTGGAGGTTGATTTAATGGCAGATTTGCCAGGAAAGCGAGCACCATCTCGCCCTGTGTATGAGTCATTATCGAGTGAAGGAGCAGACGCGGATTAGGCCACGGATACACGGATTAGTGGTAGCGTTAGGCGCGAGCGCCGTAACGCACCGTTAAGCGGTAGTGATACTGGTAGCGCCGTAACAGACCTTTGATAGCAGGAAAATGGTGGGTTACGACTGGCGTCTAACGCACCCTACTGGACTCTAAATTATTAATTATCAATTATTATCGATGCCAAAACTTGAACAAAGATTCGACTATGTGAAAATTGGGTTAGCTTCTCGAGATAGAATTCGTGGATGGGCAGTGCTAGACACGGATTTTGCCACGGATGTACGGATTATAACTAATAACTGATAACTGATAACTAATAACTGATAACTGAAATGCCAAAACTTGAACAAAGATTCGATTATGTGAAAATAGGGTTAGCAACTCCCGACAGAATTCGTGGATGGGCAGTGCTAGACACGGATTTTGCCACGGATGTACGGATTATAACTAATAACTAATAACTGATAACTAATAACTGATAACTGATAACTCAAATGCCAAAACTTGAACAAAGATTCGATTATGTGAAAATTGGGTTAGCAACTCCCGACAGAATTCGTGGATGGGGAGTGCTAGACACGGATTTTGCCACGGATATACGGATTATAACTAATAACTGATAACTGATAACTGAAATGCCAAAACTTGAACAAAGATTCGATTATGTGAAAATTGGGTTAGCAACTCCCGACAGAATTCGTGGATGGGGAGTGCTAGACACGGATTTTGCCACGGATATACGGATTATAACTAATAACTGATAACTAATAACTAATAACTGATAACTGATAACTGAAATGCCAAAACTTGAACAAAGATTCGATTATGTGAAAATAGGGTTAGCTTCTCCAGACAGAATTCGTGGATGGGGAGAAAGAACCCTACCCAACGGTACAGTGGTAGGAGAAGTAACCAAACCAGAAACTATCAATTACCGGACTCTCAAACCAGAAATGGATGGGTTGTTTTGCGAACGCATTTTTGGTCCGGCGAAAGATTGGGAATGTCATTGTGGAAAATATAAGCGAGTCCGACACCGGGGAATTGTTTGCGAAAGATGTGGAGTAGAAGTAACTGAGTCACGGGTGCGCCGTCACCGCATGGGGCACATTAAACTAGCAGCACCAGTAACCCACGTTTGGTATCTCAAGGGTATTCCGAGTTATATGGCAATTTTGTTAGATATGCCATTGCGGGATGTGGAGCAGATTGTTTATTTCAATGCTTATGTGGTATTAGAACCAGGAAATCACGAAAGTTTAAGTTATAAACAACTGTTAGCAGAGGATGTTTGGCTAGAAATTGAGGATCAAATTTATAGTGAAGACTCACAAATAGAAGGGGTTGATGTTGGTATTGGTGCTGAAGCTTTACAAACCTTATTGGCAAATCTTGAGTTAGAAGTAGAAGCAGAAAAATTACGGGAAGAAATTGCTAATTCTAAAGGGCAAAAACGAGCAAAGTTAATCAAGCGTTTGCGAGTAATTGATAATTTTGTCGCTACAGGTTCCCGACCAGAATGGATGGTTTTAGATGCAATTCCAGTGATTCCTCCCGACTTGCGTCCGATGGTGCAGTTGGATGGGGGCAGGTTTGCAACTAGCGATTTGAATGACCTTTACCGACGAGTAATTAATAGAAATAATCGTTTGGCAAGGTTGCAAGAAATTTTAGCACCAGAGATTATTATCCGTAACGAAAAGCGAATGTTGCAAGAAGCAGTTGATGCTTTGATTGATAATGGTCGCCGGGGTCGAACTGTTGTAGGTGCAAATAATAGACCGCTGAAGTCTTTGAGCGATATTATTGAAGGAAAACAGGGTCGTTTCCGGCAAAACTTGTTGGGTAAACGGGTTGATTATTCAGGAAGATCGGTAATTGTTGTCGGACCGAAGTTAGCTATTAATCAATGTGGTTTACCACGGGAAATGGCAATTGAATTATTTCAACCATTCGTGATTCATCGGTTAATTCGTCAGGGGTTAGTTAATAATATTAAAGCTGCCAAAAAACTGATTCAAAAGGGAGACCCGAATGTGTGGGATGTGTTGGAGGAGGTGATAGATGGTCATCCGGTGATGTTGAACCGCGCTCCAACTTTGCATAGATTAGGAATTCAAGCTTTTGAACCTATTTTAGTAGAAGGTCGAGCAATTCAGTTGCATCCTTTGGTATGTCCGGCGTTTAATGCTGACTTTGATGGCGACCAAATGGCGGTTCATGTGCCGTTGTCTTTGGAGTCGCAAGCGGAGGCGAGGTTATTGATGTTGGCATCGAATAATGTTTTGTCTCCGGCAACTGGGCGTCCAATTATTACGCCTTCTCAGGATATGGTATTGGGTTGTTATTATCTAACGGCGGAAAACCATAAACTCCAAGGTGGTAAAGAACTTTATTTTGCTAACCCTGATGATGTAGTTTTAGCTTATGAACAAGGTAAGTTAGAGTTGCATACTTATGTTTATTTGAGGTTAGCTCCTGATGTACAGATTGAAACTGATAAACCGGAAGAAATGCCTCCCGATATACAACAAATATCTAATGAAGTGGTGGTTAAGAATTATTGGATGCCATTGGATAGTAAGATATTACCCGATACCTTGGGAGAGTTGAAATCAGAGCAAACTCTAGAAAATGGGGAGGTGGTGAAGCGTTATCATCTGTATAGAATCCATTATACGGGGCAGCTTGAGATTAATAAGGTTTATATTAAATCTCGCCAAGTTCGAGAGATAGATGGAGTAGTGACTAGACAGTTTGTGGTGACAACACCTGGTCGAATAATTCTCAATCAAACAATTCAAAGCGCCCTTTAATAATTAATAATGAATAATTAATAATGAATAATGAATAATGAAAACTATAGTAATCTGCGCTGATGTTGCGAGATTTATGACACTAATAAAACTAGGATTGCTATATTTCTAATTATCAATTATTAATTATTAATTATCAATTATTAATTATCCATTGTCCATTATCCATTATCCATTAATTATGATTTTCTATAATAGAGTTATTAATAAAGGTCAACTAAAAAAGCTAATTTCTTGGTCTTTTGAGAGTTACGGTACAGCAAGAACTGCACAAATGGCAAATAAGCTGAAGGACTTGGGATTCCGTTATGCAACAAAAGCAGGAGTTTCGATTAGTGTAGATGACCTACAAATACCTCCTTCTAAACGAAAACTTCTAGATGCAGCAGAACAAGAAATTCGGAACACAACTGAACGTTATACTAAAGGAAAAATTACAGAAGTAGAACGCTTCCAAAAAGTAATTGATACTTGGAATAGTACCAGTGAAAATCTTAAGGATGAAGTAGTTCGTAACTTTCGAGCAACCGATCCCCTAAACTCAGTTTATATGATGGCATTTTCGGGAGCGCGGGGTAATATCTCCCAGGTGCGTCAGTTGGTAGGAATGCGTGGTTTGATGGCAGATCCACAAGGGGAAATTATTGACTTGCCAATTAAGACCAATTTCCGGGAGGGTTTAACCGTAACCGAGTATATTATTTCTTCTTATGGTGCGCGGAAAGGGTTAGTTGATACAGCATTGAGAACTGCTGACTCTGGTTATTTGACTCGTCGTTTGGTTGATGTTTCTCAGGATGTAATAGTTCGGGAAGTAGACTGTGGCACCAAGCGGGGGGTAATGGTGAGAAGTATGAAAGATGGCGATCGCGTATTAATTCCAGTCAAAGATAGACTGTTGGGTAGGGTTATTGCTGCTGATGTCAAACATCCAAAAACAGGAGAGATTGTTAGCAGTGGCGACCTTCAGGCAGTCAGAAATCAAGTGTTTACAGAAGACTTAGCTAAAGCAGTAGGTAAAGCAGGTGTGGAAGAGGTATTTGTACGCTCTCCTTTAACCTGTGAATCACCCCGTTCTGTTTGTCAAAGTTGCTATGGGTGGAGTCTCGCTCATGGTCATCTGGTTGATATGGGAGAAGCTATTGGAATTATTGCTGCACAGTCTATCGGGGAACCAGGTACCCAATTAACTATGCGGACATTCCATACTGGAGGTGTATTTACAGGGGAAGTAGCGCGTCAATTTGTAGCATCCTTTGCAGGTGTAGTCAAGTATCCATCTAATGTGCGTACCAGGTCATTCCGAACTCGTCATGGTGATGAAGCGATGATTGCAGAAAATAATTTCGATCTGATCGTACTAGGAGCTGATGGTCGTAAAGAAACTGTATCCATCCCTCAAGGTTCTATTTTGATGGTGCAAAATGACCAGCAGGTATCAGCAGGAACAGTTTTAGGAGAAGTACAAAAAGTAGGTCAGGTCAGAAAAACAACTGAGAAAGTAACAAAAGAAGTTGCCTCAGACTTAGCAGGTGAACTTAAATTTGCTCAGTTGGTGCAAGAAGAGAAGGTAGATAAACAAGGAACAACAACTCGGATCGCTCAAAGAGGTGGTCTAATCTGGATATTAGCAGGAGAAGTATATAACCTGCCCCCAGGTGCAGAACCAATGGTAAAAAATGAAACCCAAATTACCATTAACAGCGTACTTGCGGAAACTAAATTAGTAACAGAACATGGTGGTGTAGTAAGAATGCCCACTTCTCCGTTGCAAAGTCTGGGAGAGCAAAGCGAGACAAATGTTTTAGCTGGAGAAACTCAAGAATCAACAATTGAATTAGAAGAGTCAGCGATCGCTACTTCTACCCGTACGGACGTTGCACGCAACGTCCCTACAGTACCTACCGAAGTACACGATAATTTGCCTCGTGAAATTGAAGTCATTACCGCAAGTGTGCGACTAGATCAGGCCAAAGTTCGCTTGGAAAACATTTCCAACCGCGAACAGTATATCATTGAGACCCAAAATAATCAACGGTTTGCCCTAAAAGTTACCCCTGGTAGCAAAGTAGGCAACCACGAAGTAATCGCTGAACTCTTAGACGAAAATTATCAAACTTCCACAGGTGGGATTATTAAATATGCTGGAGTAGAAGTTCTCAAACGTGGTAAAGCTAAACAAGGTTACGAAGTCATAAAAGGCGGTACATTGCTCTGGATACCGGAAGAATGCCATGAAATTAATAAAGATATATCTTTGCTCTTGGTAGAAGACGGTCAATATGTAGAAGCTGCCACAGAAATAGTTAAAGATATTTTCTGTCAGTCTAATGGAGTTGCAGAAGTACACCAGAAAAATGACATTCTCAGGGAAATTGTAATTAAACCAGGAGAACTACATACTGGAGATTATCAAACAGACCTAGGGGATTTAACCTTAATGGATGGTCAAATTGCCACACCAGGACAAGAAGTAATTCCCGGGTTAGTAACGTCTGAGTTAAAATATATTGAGTATATAGAAACGCCAGAAGGTCCTGGGTTATTATTGCGACCTGTGACTGAATTTCATGTACCCGATGAACCAGGTGTGCCTTCTCAGAAATCAATCAACTCCTCCATTGAGCTACGCGCAGTACAACGAATTCCCTTTAAAGATGGGGAACGAGTTAAATCTGTAGAAGCTATAGAATTGCTACGAACTCAGTTGGTATTAGAGATTGGTGAAGAAGCTCCTCAATTAGCTGCTGATATTGAGTTATCACCAGATCCACAGGAAGAGGGGGTAATGCGTTTGCAATTGGTGATTCTGGAATCTTTAGTCATTCGCCGGGATGTAATGGCAGATACAACCCATGGTAGTACGAATACCAGCTTATTAGTTAAAGATGGAGATGCGATAGCAGCTGGAGGAGTAGTAGCTCGCACAGAAATTTTATCAAAAGAATCTGGTGAAGTGCGGGGTATCCGAGAAGGTTCAGAAGCTATCCGTCGGGTTCTGATAGTCCGAGAAGCGGATTTAATTAAAATACCACTTAATACTTTACCCTCTGTAACAGCAGGGGATTTGTTAGTTGCTGGTAGTGAAATTGCTCCGGGAACAGTTATTCAAGAATCTGGTATGGTATCTGAAGTTGAAAAAATACCTTTGGAGAATGGTCTTGAAAGTTATCAGGTAATCTTGCGCAAAGGCAGACCTTATCGTGTTTCTACAGGTGCGGTATTACTGACTATGGATGGAGACTTGGTGCAACGGGGAGATAGTTTGGTACTCCTGGTGTTTGAGCGGACTAAGACTGGGGATATTATTCAGGGTTTACCTCGGATTGAAGAATTATTGGAGGCACGCAAACCAAAAGAATCTTGCGTTTTAGTCAAATATCCTGGTCAAGCTCAGGTTAATGTTAATGATGATAACGTAGAATTGAGTGTTGTTTCCAGTGATGGAACAATCACAGATTACCCCCTAGGTCATGGGCAGAATGTGATTGTTGCTGATGGACAAAATGTTGATGTGGGTGAACCTCTGACGGATGGGCCTCAGAATCCCCATGAAATTCTAGAGACTTTCTTCAATTATTACCGGGAACATGAAAGCCCTTATGAAGCTTGTTTAAGGAGTTTTGAGGCTTGTCAGATGTTCTTGGTAAATCAGGTGCAGGCAGTTTATCAGTCTCAGGGTATAGATATTTCTGATAAGCATATTGAGGTAATTGTGCGTCAGATGACAGCTAAGGTGAGGGTTGATGATGGTGGTGATACTACGATGTTGCCTGGGGAGTTGATAGAGTTGCGACAGGTGGAACAGGTTAATCAGGCGATGTCTATTACGGGTGGGGCAACCGCTCAATATACACCAATGTTGTTGGGGATTACAAAAGCATCACTGAATACGGATAGCTTTATTTCGGCAGCTAGTTTCCAAGAGACTACACGGGTGTTGACGGAGGCGGCGATCGAGGGTAAGTCTGATTGGTTAAGGGGATTGAAGGAGAATGTGATTATTGGGCGGTTGATTCCTGCTGGTACTGGTTTTAATGCTTATGAGGATGCTTTGAGTGCAGAGATTAATCATTTGGAGCAAAGTTGGGAAGAGGATGTGGAGCTTTTTGAGGAAGAGGATTTACAAAGTGTGGTTTTAGACGATCGCACGGCGCGTTCGTTAGAGCTGGAAAGTAGTCTAAATTTGCCATCTATGGATCAGGATTTTGCAGATTCTCAAAGCATACCTCAAAATGAAGGTGAATTTATTGATGATAGTATGTCTGAGTTTCCTCCAGTTAAAGATAACTCTGGGTCAGTTTTAGATGATTCAGATTTCCCGCCTGCTAATTTTGATTCAGATTTCCCACCTGATAATTTTGATTCTGGTTTCCCTGCTAACCTAGAGGATGACTTAATAGATGATGATAGTGATGATGCTTATGGTGCTTATGAGGATTTTGATGAGAATACACCAGATTTGATTTAATTGAGAATTCAGAATTCAGAAGTCATTCCTGAGGATCGTTTGAGCATTTGTAAATGTCCTAACTAATTAACGTATTGCTATACAAAGCAATCAGCATTCAGCCGTCGGTAACATAATATCAGACATTGTTAAAAAAAGTAGAGATTTTCTATTGAAGGTCTCTACTTTGTTGTAATAGGACATGATATCAGGAGTCAGATCAAATCCGGTAGCATTGGTGTAAAAAGAGTGTAAAAAGAGTGTCGGAAGGGTGGGAAGGGTGGGAAGGGTGGGAAGGGTGGGAAGGGTGGGAAGGGTGGGAAGTGTGGGAAGGGTGGGAAGGGTGGGAAGGGTGGGAAGGGTGGGAGGTGTGGGAGGTGTGGGAAGGGTGGGAAGGGTGGGAAGGGGGGGAAGGGTGGTGAGGGTGGGGGTGGAGGAAGAGGAG
>NZ_JAAHHT010000107.1:7042-29936 GCF_010672085.1 Okeania sp. SIO3I5 | reverse complement strand
AAAACCCAACGGTTTAATGGTTGGCGAGACAGTGATTCCTTGAGGGTCGGCAGTTGCTTGTAAGATATCTTCCACCTGCGAAGGTTTCAGATTGGGATTTGCAGATAGCATCAAAGCTGCAACACCAGCAACATGAGGTGTTGCCGTAGATGTACCCTGTTTGGGCACATAGCCACTTTTGTCAACTGCTAATGGTACGGCAGACTTGATGCCAACACCAGGAGCAACCACAAAGGAGTATGGATTGTCCCTGGCGCTGGAATTTGCAGGATTTGAGAAATATGCAACTTTCCGACTGCTATCTACAGCACCTACAGCAGTACCAAAAGATTCTTTAGAGCCGAATGCTGTCTCAAAAGATTCTTTGGCGTGCCTAGCTGGGAAACTAGGTTGAGTAAAGTAATAAGGGGCATCTTTTTGGTTCCCTGATGCCATGAATACAGCAATACCAGCTTCTCTGGCTTCTTGAAGTGCTTTTTTAGTTGCAGGATCTTGAGTATCTTTGGTGCTAAAACTAATGTTAATGATGTCAGCCCCATTTTTTATTGCATACCTGATAGCGCTAGCAACTCTTTGCTCCCCTTTCCCCTCCCCTGTTACTCTTAAAGGCATAATCTCAGCCCATGGTGCTGTCTTAAGAATAATTCCAGCAACATGAGTGCCATGACCTTTACCATTAGAAGTCGCAGTTCCTTCATCCCATGGTTGAGAGTCAATTATGTCACCTCCTTTTACTTTTCCATTGACAACAAAAAAACCACCCACATTTGTAAACAAACCATCCCCATCCCCATCAACTGAGTTCACAAAGTCAAAACCATTTCGGTCATCAATATAACCGTTATTATCATCATCCTTATTATTCCCGTAAATTTCATCAGAATTAACCCACAAGTTTCCCTTAATATCTTGATGATTGTTATCAACCCCTCTATCCAATACGGCGACTGTTACGCCTTGTCCTTCGTAACCTTGATGCCAAACTTCGGGAACATTAATCAATTCGCGAGGCCAAAAATCATCGCCTCCTTTGTTAGGGACATCGGGAAAAGTAGGTTCATTAGCTGCTCTAGCAACGGCAGCAGCAGCATCAATTAAACCGTAACCATAATCTTTGTTAAAACCATCTGGCTGTCCGAATATGCTGAGGGTAAAGTCAGTTTTTGCGTTTTTATACGGATACACGCGAACTAAATAATCACCTGCTGGTAAATTTCGTAGAGAAATCAGTTCTTCCTCAGTATTCCAATTATGACTCCTACTAATTACTTCACCAGTATCATAGCGACCGTTGTTGTTGCTGTCTCGGATTAATTGTAAATCGGCATCATCTTGCAATCGAGCCAAACGAACCTCTAATTCCGTAGGTCGATCGAGAGTAAATTTAACTGTATAATCGCGAATCAAGCCGTCAACACGACCGCCCATTATTTCCGATTGCCTCAAATCTAGACTACCTAAATCTCGTTCGTTAACGCGAATTGCCGAAAAACCAGGCAAAGTACCTACTAGACTTCTTCTTTGAACTTCTTCCTCAATAGGCTCTTCAAATTCCGCAACCTCACCTGCTTTCTGAGTAATCAAGTCTAACTTATAATTAGTCTCCCCATCATAAGCAGAGACTCGGACAAAATATTCACCTTTACTTAAATTACGCAGTGCTAGAGATTGTACTTTAAAGTCTATCTCGTCCGATATTTCTGCAAGCTCATCATCATCAAGCTCCAGAGCGAAAGATTCCACAGATTCTATAACCTCGCTTTCATCAACTATTCCATTACCGTTACTG
The DNA here is from genome assembly GCF_010672085.1 of Okeania sp. SIO3I5. Lineage (GTDB taxonomy): Bacteria > Cyanobacteriota > Cyanobacteriia > Cyanobacteriales > Microcoleaceae > Trichodesmium. The sequence continues at coordinate 28,147 of NZ_JAAHHT010000107.1, read as the reverse complement.
TCTAGAATTAACTGCAAATCGACTTGTCCATTCAATCCCTCAAGTCTAATTTGCACATCCCTTTCTTCCGTCAAGTTAATCCGGTAGAAGTCGTCGATATCTTCAACCCCGACATAATCTTTCACCGCACTAAAGTTATTGCCGACATCCCCTAAATCCCGCGCTTCTACTAAATTATTACCTGCCTTGTCTTCAGGCAAACCTTTAACTGCTTTCGTCTCCAAGTCCAGAGTATAGTTGCTATCTCCTTCTAATTGGGAAACCTGGATAACGTAATCCCCTGCTGCTAGATTATCGAAAGCGATTTGGATTTTATTTGTTTCTGTGGAGTCAGCGATCGCTATACTCTCATCAAAAGAAACAATCCCATCTCCATCTAAATCCTGACCTAATTCCACTATCACATCAGCTTCGATATTTTTCAGCTCCAAACTAAATTTCCTGGGGTCTTCTAAACTGAAACGATAAAAGTCATCAGTATCCAGATTTCCCACAAAATCCTTAATAGAATCAACTTTACCGGAAATTACTCCTAAATCTTTCGCTTCTGATACAGTATTACCCGCCTTATCTTTAGGCACTTTCTTAACCTCTTCCACAGATAAATCTAAGTTGTATTCAGTTTCTCCCTCAAACTGCCTGACTATGACAAAATAATCCCCTGATGGCAGGTCAACATTAATGTTTTCTGCGCTACTTCCCTCTTGGTCTGAGATTTCCATCAAATCTTCAAGATCGATGATGCCGTTTTCGTTACCATCCTGCCCCAACAAAATGTCTGCATCCGCACTCAAACCATTGAGTTTAATATCTAAATTGGATTCTGCATCCAGATTAAATCGATAAACTTCTATAGGATTTTCATCATTAATTTCACCTGTTATATTTTTGCTCTCTGCAATGACTCCCAAATCTTCATATCCATCTAAATTCAACTCCGGTGGTGTCTCATTCTCATCCACAGGTTCGCTGACTGACAAATTCAGATTATAATCTGTATTGCCTTCTTCTTGCCAAACCCGGAGATAATAATTTCCCCCTGGTAGCAAAGTATTAATTTGCTCATCTGCGTTACCTTCCACAGTGGAAAATTCTAGCAATTCTTCCGGGTCAAATTTGCCATTACCATTGCTGTCTTGGAATAATTCCACACTAGCATCGTTGTTTAGCTCATCTAACAACAGGTTAAAATTCAACTCTTTTTGCAGTCTAAAACGGTAGAGTTGCTCGGATTTTGCTTCTTTCAAAGAACCCTCAACAGTTTTTTCATTCCGCAACAAACCGAGATTGCGAGCAGCTTTTAACTTAGTTTCGATACCGATATCCTCTACTTCTATAGTAAAGTTTTCGTCGCTGATATCGTTAACATTCAAATCTAAATTTTCAATAGAAATCTGGTAATCTTCCCCTCCCTCCAAATAGATAGGTACTTCCCAAGCATAACTACCTTGGTTATTGGGAACCTCTGTAGCAATAATATCCTCTAGCACCCCATCCTTATAGAGATTAATATCAATTTTGCCATCAATATTTCCTTCCCAGTTAATATCAACCCTACTTTCAGTTTCGATAGTTTCTCCCCCATTAGGAGTAGTAACAGTCAGATAATCTCCCCGTAAAATGGTAAAGTTTTCATCACTACCGTCAGCAATACTCTGATCGTTAACATTGGAAATAAGTATTTGATAATCTTCTCCAGCAACCAAACTGCGGGGTACATCCCAAAGGAAACTGCCATCGTTAGGGGTATCGATCGCAATACTTTCTACCCACTCGCTATCTTGAAATAGCTCAATATGGACATTATCGGTAATATCGCTTTCCCATTTCAGTTCCACTTCACGGCCAGGTTTAATTTTTTCCCCACCATTAGGAGTCGTAACAGTAAGATTTTCTTCTGGTTCTACAATTTCCAAATCGAAAGTATAATCAGCATTTTTTATGCTCTTGTTTCTCGGTTGCACCCGAAAATAATAAGTAGTATCGGGTTCGAGAGTCGCAGTTATCTCTTCATCCCGCTTACCCCCATTTCTCGACTTGTCAATTACTTTACCTTTTTCAGGTTCTAAATAAAAATCTGCATTTGCCGTCAAATCTGTTAGTCTGGCAACTATTTCCGTTTCTTCTTTTACTGTTAATTTGTAATAGTCTCGGCGATCGCTCTTTCCTACAGACTCTTCAATATTAAAACCATCAGTCAAAGTTACAATCTCAAAAGCCTTTCCTTTGCTATTTCCTGGCTCGACAGATGCAGATTCTACAATTTCCAAATCAAGATTATAATTGGCATTTTTTATCCTATTGTTCCTCGGTTGTACCCGTAAATAATAAGTAGTATCGGGTTCCAGAGTAGCCTTTATTGCTTCATCCTGCTTACCGCCATTTTTCGAGAAGTCTATTACCTTACCTTTTTGGGGTAACAAATACACATCTGCATTTGCCGTCAAACCAGTTAACTTAATCTCTACTTCGGTCTGTTCTTCTACTGTTAATTTGTAAAAGTCTCGTTTATCTTTCTTTCCTACAGACTCATCAATATTAAAACCATCAGTCAAACTCCCAATATCATAAGCTTTTCCTTTGTTGTTTCCAGGATCAGAACTTTTGCCATTGCGCCGTTGTATACCACCTGTAAGCAGTTCGTCTTCAGTATTGACGTTAACCTCCGCTTTACCTAAAAGTTCCTCTTCTCGTTCCGAACTCAAGCTGCTGCTCCGATGGATAGCTTCTGGGGAGTCTGATGCCAAGATTATTTGATCGTCGCTGGAAGTTGAGACGACAATTGTTTCTTGGTTACTCTCGGCGCTAAATGTTTCTAAATCTTGGGAGTCGGTATTTTCACTTTCTAGAAAAGGTACGAATAAATTTTCGCTTTGAGAGTTTGGTACTAAGGAATTTTCAAACATAGTAATAACTTCCTCCAACAATTAACAAATATAACTTTTATGGGAGCGATCGCTCTCACCACTGAGCATATCTACTTATTAGCCTAAACTATTGCCTTTTAGAGATAATATCATGTCCGGTAGCATCGGTATTGTATAGAGTAAGGTAAGGAAGAAGTAGGGGCGATTCGCTTGCTCGCCTCTACAAGAGAAGGAAAAACTTTATATGACGGTAGATATTTCCCCAACTTTTACACAAACGATACCAACGGACATGATATAAGAGGATGTTTGAAAAGTATGAATTTTGATTTAGATCCCCCCTAGCCCCCCTTTTCAAGGGGGGAAATACAAGGTCAAGTCCCCCTTATTAAGGGGGATTTAGGGGGATCGATGACTTCTCAAACAACTTCTAATTAAGTTTATTTACCTATAAATTTTGAGCGGAATATCCGTATAGATGTTACCACTCTAAATCAAAAAAAATAAATCTATTGGTAAAATCTTAAGTTTTGATTTTTTTTCTGAGGAAAAAAACACTTTTCAGTAGGGAGTTCAGCAGGATTATTAATGGAATTAAGGAAAAAAATCACCTTAAAATTGTGCTGTTTAATAATTCAATAAATTCTTTAATAAAGTTAATATCTTTGAGCAGAATTTAGATTGATTATCAAATAATTTAATTGTTGGTGGTCCTGTATATGTAGTGATAAAATCACAGTGAAGCGATCGCTTCATTATCATGATTAATGAAATACCAAATAGCTCCTAGATGGTTTTCTAGCTTTTTAGTGCATGATAAAGTCTTTCTGACCAACCGAGAAATTCTTTGACGTAAAGTATTATTTAATCTTTCTATATAAGCTGTTAAACCTGTTTCCTTCCCGACTGATTTATGTCTTGAATCAGGAAAAACAAGCTCATAAGCTGACCAAAAATCTGTATAACAAACTGCACACTGTCTATAGACACCTGGTAATGAATTCCATAATCCTAATGCCCCTTTTTCTCCTCTTTCCCCTAAGTAGAAACCCACAATTTATGCAAGTTTCTATATCAATCGCTAACCAAAGCCATTGTTTATTATTTTTATTGCCTACAAATGACCACATTTCATCACATTGGATGGTGAGTTTACCTGTTTTTTTTTTAGTACATTTAATAGAGCGTAAAACCTGAGCATACTTCTTATTAACGTAATTCTGGAGCCATTTTTCTGACACACCTGTTACACGGATTATACCAGCCAAACTAATTTTTTCTAGTAATAATTTATCAATAAGTTCTTTGGTTTCATTACTAATATAATCTCTTTGACTATTTTCGACAAATTGTCTCTGACAATTTTGACATTGATATTTTTGTTTTTTGTTGTGAATAGTCCCATTTTTGACAATATGATTACTGCCACAACTAGGACAGATTAATTTATGAATGGACATCTGAATTATATAAATTTTTCCTTATTACTGTCATAGATAATAGCATACTTTTTTCATGATAGTTGAGCTTAATTCCTGATAGTTTTATGACTGATTATTATGTAGCGATCGCCTAGATAAAATTTTTAAATTATTAAGTCTAAAAAACTTAATGTTTTCAAGATTAATGTCAAGAAATAATCATTTATATTGGCTTATCACTACATATACAGGACCACCTAATTGTTTTTAATTATTATTGAGATTTTAATAATTACAGGACTTACGCTCCAAGCGCCATATCTAGTAGGGGCGATTTCCTACGGACTGCTCCTAATTACGCGAATCGCCCCTACAGATAGCGCATAATTTAATAATTTGCGTAAGTCCTGATGATATTAAAAGTTGCTTGGGTCAGGAATATAAACCCGGTTTCTTGGAGATTTTGATCGCTCTCGACTCCTAAACTGGTTTACCCAGAAAGCTCTAAGGCTGAATCCTAAAATCTGTAGCACCAATATCTGGTGCAAGGTCTAATTTTGCAAACAAACCGCCACTGCCCAAACCGGGTTTGTTACCATTGGCGTTATAGAAAAGTTCTCCAGTATTCTGGTTGTAAACAATAAATCCTGTGCTGCTAGCAACGTCGGCCTCGTCGTCAACAACTGCAAATTCTGATTTGACGCTGAAACCTCTGCCTTTACGACTCTTGAGCGCTGTAAACGCGCTTTTGTCAAGAACGATTTTGTCTTCTCCCGATACAAAGTCAGTAATTTCGTCTGTCTCGGTTTGATTGATGTGAGTGAAGATAAAGGAATCTTTGCCGGCGCTTCCAGTTAATACATCTTCCCCTTTACCGCCGTTTAGTTTGTCGTTGCCGTTGCCCCCAGTTAGGGTGTCGTTGCCGTCGTTTCCTGTAAGGACGTCGTTACCGCCGAGACCGTCGATAATATCCTCCCCTTTGCTGCCTCTAAGTCTGTTGTTTTTATCGTTACCTGTTTTAATCAAAGGACCGCTTTCTTGACTCAAGTTGCTGAGAATGTCAGTTCCATTTAAGCCGTCAACTGTTTCAATGAAACCTTTACCTTTCTCTTTGCCAGATTGGGTGAAGAAATTTTTGATGGTTAGGTCTTGTTTTCCGGTAAATTTTCCATCGTAGTTAATATCTATGACTAAATTTTTACCAACTCGCCCTAAGTCGGAGATAAATAGGTTGATTTCAGTTAAGTCTAGGGTGTCGTTGCCAGCAGAATCTATAATTTTACTACCTGCTGCGGTTTTGGAATCAAGTTCGTAGGTGTCGTTGCCACCACCACCGTTGAGAATATCGAGACCCCCACCACCTTTGAGGGTATCGTTGCCACTACCACCGATGAGTTTGTCTTTACCAATACCACCGTCGAGAACATCGTTACCTGCGTTTCCTTGCAGTTTGTCGTTACCATCTCCCCCTACCAAGGTATCGTTGCCACCCCTACCAATAATAATATCGTTACCTGCTTTACCGTCGAGGTAGTCATCTTTTTTTGTGCCGTTGAGTCTGTTGTTCCTTTTGTTTCCAGTTTTGGTAACGCTATTATTGTTAATTGTTGCCAAAATCTCCTCACCGGAAAGATTGCCGATCGCTTCGATAAAACCTTCACCAGGACTTTCTCCAGATTTGCTCGCGAAGTCTTTGATGGTGATGTCTTTAGACTTGGTGGCTTTTCCGTCTTTATTGATGTCTATTATTAAGTCGGTGCCGTTTTGCTGGAAACCAATTTTCCCTTTAGCTAAACTGTTGAGTGTCAGGGTGACTCCTGTTAATTCCAGGGTGTCTGTGCCACCGTTGTCTTCTATTTGAGTACCCTTTGCATTCTTAATTTCTAGTTGATAAACGTCGTCTCCCGTACCACCTTGGAGAATATCTGCTCCACCATTTCCGGTAAGGGTATCGTTGCCATCTCCTCCTGTTAGTTGGTTTTTGCCTGGGTTGCCTTGGAGGTTGTCGTCAAATCTGGAACCGATGACGTTTTCGATGTTTTTCAGAGTATCTTTGTTGCCAGATTCATCCGTAGCACTTTCGGTTTTCAGGTTGACTGTCACGGAGGCGATCGCTTCTTGGTAGTCAGCTACATCTTCTCCATCGCCTCCATTGAGCAAGTCTTCCCCGCTACCACCATCCAGAGTGTCGTTGCCATCACCTCCTTCCAGGGTATCGTTACCCAAATCTCCTGTTAGGAGGTCATCTCCTGGCAAACCTTGGATGAGGTCATCGTTGAAAGTGCCTGGGAGAGTATTTTTTTCGTCGTCTCCCACAATAGGTGGGTTTTCTTCGCTGCTCTCAATGATTTCTAATTCTGAGGGGTCAAAGTCTGCATCGGTAACAGTAAATTCACCCGTAACTGCTTCGCTTTCTTTGCCACCTTTGTCGAGAGCGATCGCTTTTAATTGATATGCACCAGCAGCTAATCCCTCTATTTCATGGTTAAAGGTGGCACCGCTACCGCTGCTGGAGATAAATTCTGTGACTTCACCTACTTTTATTTCTTCACCACCCTCTTGTTGCAGGTAAAATTCCACTTTGTCTAAATCTTGAATGCCGTCTTTGTCATCCACGGTGACATCCTGGAAGCGCACTGGTTCGCCAAATTCATAATTTTTCTTGGTGGTTTTTAAGGTTAACTCCGGTGCTTGACTGGGAGGTTCGATAGTAAATTCGACAATAGTGCTGTCGCTGGTGGCAGCAGATTTATCGTAGGCAATGGCTTTTAGTTCATAGTTACCTGGTGCTAAGTCTGTTATTTGGTGGTTAAAGCTGGCGATGTTGTCATCTTGAGTGGCTGTAAATTCTGTGGCATCCCCCACGTCTTGCCATTCACCACCATCTATTTTGACTTGGAAGTTGACTATAGATAAGTCTTCCGTTCCTTCCTCATCATAGACTTGGGCATTTTGCAATTCAATAGTTTCACCAAATTGGTAGGCTTCTTTGGTGGTGGTTAACTGCAAGTCTGTGGGGGCAGTGTTGGGGATGGGTTCGGGAGCTTTTGGTTGTTTGAAGACTTCGAGCTTGTCTCCTCCAGCACTGTAGATATTGTTTCCATCTGGGCTGACTGTGAGTGATTCTCCTGATGTACTCTCTGTTTTTACAAAGGTCAATTTACCAGTTTCAGAATCGCGGGTAAAAACTACAAGAGTATTATCGAAACTTCCTGTGGCATAAACATAGTGACCATCCGAACTCATCGTAACTGACGTAACTAAACGCAAGCCGTTTTCGTTTGTGAAGTCCCACTTTTCTACTTCTACAAAAGTTAACTTTCCTGTACTAGAATCGCGACTAAATACTGCTAAAGCAGCATCCCTTTCTCCTGTAGCATAAACGTGTTTACCATCAGGACTGACAATTACTGAGTTAGCTTCATCTAGACCGTCAACACCCTCTTTATTGTCTTCTTTTGTTTCTACGAAAGTTAACGCCCCTGTTTGGGTATCGCGACTGAAAACAGTTAGAGCATTACTATTTTCAGCAGTTGCATAAATATGTTTGCCATCTGGACTTACTGTTACTGAATTAGGCCATTTTAAGCCCTGAACGCCATTTTCCCCTTCTTCTTGTTTTTCGACAAAGGTCAATTTTCCTGTTTTGGGGTCGCGATTAAATACAGCAATCGCATAATCGCTTGCCCCTGCTGCATAAACACTTTTGCCATCGGGGCTGAGAGTTACTGCTTGAGGATAGTCCAAACCATCTACTCCATTTTTACCATCCTTATGTACTTCTACAAAAGTCAAGACTCCATTAGCATTACGACTAAATACTGCGAGCGCATCTTCCTCCTGTCCGGCAGCATAAATGTGCTTGCCGTCTTCACTAATAGCAATAGATTCAACCCACTCAAGACCAGCTACAGCATCGTCTCCTTCTTCTTTTCTTTCTACCAGACTCAAGGCTCCCGTTTTGTCATCGCGACTGAATACTGCTATAGAGTCTTTCTCGGTTACAGTGACGTATTTGCTATTGGCACTAACTGCCATCGATCTTTGCCCCTGAACGTATAGCGTGTTGCCTTCTTCTTGATATTTTTGGCTTTCGACAAAGGTCAATTCTCCTGTCTCGGGGTTACGATTGTACACTACGATCGCATCCCCAGAAGAACTATCAGCATATACACTTTTTCCATCTGGACTAATGGTTATGGATTCGACAGCACCAGCGTTATCGTTATTGTGTATCTCCTCGAAGTTTAAGGCTCCCGTTTCACTGTTCCGAGTGAATACTGCCACATCGAAACCATAGTCTCCAGCAGCATAGACATTTTTTCCATCTGGACTAACAACTATTTCATGGAATACATCAAAACGGGGATTGTAGGGTTCATCATTTCCATTATTTTTTACTTCTTGAAAAGTTACAACTCCTGTATCGGGGTTACGATTAAATACTGCAATTCGATCCACAGCACCATTACCAGCAAAGTTATATGGAGTTGAAGCATAGATATTTTTTCCGTCTGGACTAACAGTTACTGAGTTAGGAAAAGGATGATTACTATCTTGTTGTACCTCTTGAAAGGTTAATTTTCCCGTGCTGAGGTCGCGGTTGAATAGGGCGATGGAACTGTTTAATTCTCCAACAACATAGATACCTTTTCCATCTGGACTTACTGTTATTGATTGATAGTTACCCAGATGTGTTTCGAGAAAAGTTAACCTTCCTGTATTTGGATCGCGATTGAATGCTGCGATTGAGTTACTACCGACAAAATAAATACTTTTTCCATCTGGACTGATAGCTAGAGATTTTGGTGCTACCAGACCATCAACTCCATTTTCTCCTTGCTTGTGTACTTCTATAAAGGTTAATTTTCCTGTGTCTGGGTCTTGACTGAAAACGGCGATCGCCTCATCACTGTATCCAGTAGCATAAACATTCTTACCATCTGGACTTGCTAAGACTAAATTAGCTCCCCCTAACCCATCAACACCGTCACTCTGTTCTTGCTTTTGTAAAAACGTTAACGCCCCCGTCTCAGGATCGCGATTGAATGCCCCAATGGCACTGTCAAATTTCCCAGAGACATAGACGTTTTTGCCGTCAGGACTAACAATTGGAGACCTAACCCCTTTAAGAACGTCAACAACATTTTCACCCTCTTTTTGCTCCTCTACCAGCTCTAACTCTGGAGTGGAGTTCAAAACAACAAAGGAAAACTCTCTTGACGGACTTGCTGCCCCGGCGCGATCGTAAACTGTTGCCTTCAATTTATAGCTACCTTCGTCTAAACCTTTGAGGTCATAATTAAAACTAACTCCTGCCGGACGTTTAGTTCTGATTAGCTCGATTTCTTCCGACTTGCCATCATCTTTTTGTAGTTCAAATCTCACCCTGTCTAAATCTTCATCGCCATCAGGATCTAGCACTCCAATATCAATTTCTACCGTCTCTCCCACGGAATATTTAGTGGTTTTGTTATCGAAAAACGGCTCCATAGGAGGAAAATTCTCGGCCAACAGGAAACTTACTTCTACTGTCTCGCTCTGATTTCCAGACTTGTCGTAAGCAGTTCCTTTTAAGGTATAATTTCCTTCTTCTAAACCGTTGAGATTAAATTGATAATCAAACTCAACAAAGGGAGTATTTTTATCAAATTCCGGGTCTGGTGTAAAATTAGTCGCGTCCTTAATATCCTGCCATTCACCCCCTTCTTTTTTCAGCCAAAAATCGACTTTTTCTAAATCTTTCGCCCCCCCAATATCATAAACATCTGGTTTACTGGTGACTTCCCCAAAACTGAAAGCATCTCCCGTCAATTGTAAGACTTCACTAGGCTGATAATTTTCCTTGTGGGTGTAGAATCTCAACCATTTTGGCGTGGGGTCTCCTACTACAAAGTCGCTGGTGAAAAGATCGACATTAACAGAATCATCCTGTGCATAACCGTATAGTGTATAACTACCAGGATTGATGTTGAGATTGCTTAAGTCGATTTCATAGCTAAACTCGCCCCAACGACCATCATTTTTATCCTCCTGAAATTCGGTAACTTTCTGAGTTAATTCCTGAGAGTAAGATTCCTCTTTTTCGCGATCGTAGCCTTTAATCTCAAAACTAATTTCAGTTAAATCATCAACACCATTACTATCGTATACTCGCCCATTCGTCAGTTTGATAACTTCATCAGAACCATAGCTACTTTGATCTAGTTCCCACTGCAAGTCTTGGGGAGGAATGTTGGCATTTCCCACTAAAAATTCGGTTTCAAAGTTTTTGCTAGCAGCGCCAGACTTGTCATAAGCTCTCCCCTGTAAAGTGTAGTATCCTGCTTCTAAATCTGTTAATTCAAAGTTGAAATTGCCAATTAGTTTATTATTAGCATCAGCGGTAAAACTGATAACATCTTCTATGTCTTCAAACGAACCCGAATCTTCGAGAATATCTTCGATATTTTTTTTCAGCCAGAAATCAACTCGGTCTAAGTCTGCAACTCCATTTTGATCAGAAACGCTAGCATTTTTGAGTTTAACAGTTTCACCAAGATCGTAGTTAAATTTCGTAGTGCTAAACTGTAATGATTTCGGACCAAAATCTCCTAAAAAATCTTCCTCCCTAATATCTTCCACTCCAACTAACAAAGCTATAATATCCCCTGTCTCAGAACTAGAAATCCTGGCATTGCCAGCTATTCGCTCGATTATTAAGTCATCAAATTTAGCCTGCCCTTGTAAGTCGAGAAAATCTTCACCTGGTTTGAAGTCGTCAATAACGTCAAAGTGTAGACCTTCAGTTAACAAGGATCGCTCCTCGAAACTGCTAATTTTGCCGATACCTTGGTCTACATTCAACAAGAATAGATCGCTTCCCGCGCCACCTGTTAATTTATTAGTACCAGTACCGCCAGAAATAACATCATCACCTGCATCTGCCAGTATAACATCATCTCCAGCACCGCCTTCAAGTTGGTCATCGCCTTTACCTCCAGTTATTTTATCCTTATCCTTTCCACCGACAACAGTATCATTACCATCACCTGCTAAAAGATAATTTTCTCCTGTTGGATCGGTAATTTTGTCATTACCCGCACCTCCAGAAACAGTATCGTCACCCGCATCTCCAGACAGAGTATCATCACCAGTTTCTCCACCTAGTAAGTCGTTACCACCTTGTCCCGATAAGTAATCGTCGCCTTCTCCACCTAACAACTTGTCATTACCAAAACCACCTTTAATGTAATCTTTGCCAGAATCACCTTCTATAATGTCATCGTCCTTTCCACCATCAAGTTCGTCATCACCATCATTTCCAAAAATCGTATCCTTACCAGCATCTCCAGAGATACTATCATTACCACCGTTTCCGCTTAAAGCGTCGTCTCCCTCGCCACCAAATAATTCATCCTCACCAGCACCTCCAGCTAAGAGATCGCCTCCCTCGCCACCAAATAATTTATCCTCACCGAGACCTCCGATTAAAGTGTCGTTACCCGCTTCCCCATAAAGCTCGTTATTACCCTTACCAGGACTTTTAATTTCTACACTATCGTTACCCGCGCCTCCAGAAAGTTTGTTATTCCCTGTGGTAGCATAGATTTCATCATCTCCCGTACCCCCTTTAGCAGTATCATTTCCAGCACCAGCATACAATTTATCCTGACCCTCATCGCCAGAGATATCGTCGTTGCCAGCATTCCCAGAAATCCAATCATCTCCAGTACCACCAGAGAGAATATCGTTTCCATCCCCGCCAAATAAATCGTCCTTACCATCACCCCCATCAAGGGTATCTTCTCCTTCTTCTCCCACAAGTTGATCGTCGTTTGCACCCCCCTGTAAATTATCGTTACCGACACCACCTCCCAAAATATCATTTCCTGCATCACCCGAAAGTTCGTCATCCCCTTCCCCTCCCGAAACTATATCGTTACCAATACCGCCCGATAATTTATCCTTTCCTTTTTCTCCTTGCAGAGTGTCGTTCCCCGCTTCTCCCAAAAGTTCGTCGTCATCTTCTCCTCCTGACATCTTATCATTACCCTCACCACCGAATAATTTATCCTTCCCTTCCCCTCCTATAATTTCGTCATTTCCAGCATCTCCCAAGAGGCGATCGCTTCCCTTACCACCATAAATCAAATCATTACCATCGTTACCCCTGACACTATCCTCACCGTCGTTTCCGAACAAAACATCTGCCCCTGCATCTCCCGATACGCGATCGTTACCCGGACCGCCAGAAAGATTATCATCATCGGTACCGCCAGAAATAGTATCCGCACCAGCACCACCATAAATTCGGTCTTTACCACTACCTCCTTTAATATCTGCTGGTGCTAAAACATCATCCGTAATTTCAATTTGATCGTCACCCTTATCTGCGTCAGCGACAATTTTACCGATACCGCTATAATTCTTGACGATATTGAATCCAGCAATACTTAAAGTTTCATTTCCCGCTTTTCCAGAAATAGAATCCACCAAAAATATTTCATTGCCATCCGTGGTATTAACCTCTTGACGCGCTGCCGCTTTAGTACCGATATTAAGTTGCAATCGTCCGCCACTTAATTTCTGTCCCAGTTTAATATCGGGGGCGGCGGCCTCCTCAAAAGTCCAGAGTACCTGCTCACCTAGACCATATTCTTCTTTCTCGTCAAGGTACTTGTACCAAGCATAAACACCTGCTTTCAGTTCGCCACTGACATCGAAGAGGGATTCGAGTTGGAGTTCGTTAAGTCTTACCTTACCATCGTTATTGGGGTCGAAAAGATTGAAATCTACCTGGCCGCTGATACGACCTTTCACCCCACCTTTAACAAGTATCGCATCTGCACTACCACCTAATGAAATACTGGCATTGAGGTTAGCTTCGGGAACATCAGCACCCGTACCATTTGCTTTTGCCCGATCGCTCACATAAAAACCCTGGAAAATATCCGAGACGCGATCGCTCTTCAAGTATTTCTGCAACCCATAAGTATCATAACCAAAACCCAAAGGATTAAGCGTTGCCCCTAAACTACCGCCAAAATCAATACCCAAAGGTCCGAATTTAGGGAAATATAAAGGGAAAAATTTGTCAAATCCCAGGCTAAAATTTAGTTTAGGCATTTGATAGGTAAATAACTCTGCCTCTTGCCCCAAGAGCAATTTAAAAGCCACCGAAGGGTCGGTTAAAATTGGCAGCTCTAAACCCGCTCCTTTAGTGGTCTTGAGTTTGCTGACAAAGCTACTCGCATTAGTGCCTTTTAGTTGTTGGTTAGCAGGGATAGGTTCGGTAACATGAGTAATACTATCAAAAGGCAACTTAGCCAAATTAACATTAGGTTTGCTCAGGTCAACTTTACTCAGATTCAACCTTCCCAAATCTATTTCCAGTTTATTTGTGTTAGTGGGAATGCTATTAACTAAGTCGATCAGTTTACCCAGTTCCTCAGCAGCCTCAATTACTTCGTCGTACTCGTTCTTTGGATCTAATTTCTTGGCGAAATCTATGAGAGTGATTTTGCCATCTTTATTCTCATCATAAAACCTTTTTACTGGCTCGAAAAAAGAGCTAGAAAAACCAGGAATGGGTCTTTGCAATAGATCGATAAAAGGTTGAATAGGTTTAGTAACTTTCTGAACTTCACCCAAAACGGGAGTCACAAAACTATCAAACAAACTCCCCATATTGAGACTTACATTATTAAATTCCACATTAGGAACTTCATTAGGTTTATCTAAAGACCAATCAATATTCAAATCGGAATTAATTGAAGGTAAAACCGCAGATTTATTTAAGTTACTTTCAAGTTTCAGATTAATATCCACACCACCAGTAATATCTGCATCTATCAACTTTTCAGATTTGACAGACGAAATTTCTTTAGCAAAGAGTTTGCCTCCAGAGTCTTGTAGATCGATAGTAAAAGATGTGCCTATTTTAGACGGATTTTTCGCATCATCTTGAACCTGAAAATTCAAAAATCCCAGTTCAGCATCTGCATTAAAATCGGGAATTTTAGCATTCAAACCAATTTCTAATTCATCTTTACTAGAAGTATCAAAGTAAAATCCATTAGTATAATTTACCCCAAAATTTAAGTCAAATTCATAATCCAAACCAACTTCAGCTTTACCATCAACATCCAAACCCAATCCCGGCACGCCCAAACTGCTATCTATATCTGTTTTAAAGCTATTATCGCCACCTAATTGAATTTTAAATTTAACATCTTTAGGAGTTTCCACAACTTGAATATCACTTTTCAAGATATCCAACCCTTTTTTACCCAAAGCTTCTGTCAAAACCTTTTTAATTTCAGTAGCACTTTGCTCCCTAGCACTGTCAAATTCTGACTCAATTTTTTTGATAATTTCTTGTTCAATTTTAGCTAGAAATTGAGAGGCATCAATACTGGAAGAACGACGTTGAATACCTGAATTAAATTCATCTCCAACGACAGGTGTATTTTTATAAATTAACTCGTTAACACTCTTATTTAATTCTCCAAAAAAGTCACTAATACCGTTAGTAATGCTGTCTAATAAACCATCTCCTTCATAAGAATTATCAGGTTTTTCTTCCTGACCCGGTTTCCCATCATCAACATCTTCTTCGGGAGAAATAGTCTCGATTATAGATGATAGAGATAATTGGCGATCGCTAAACTTCAAATTTTCAACATTAATTAATTTATCATCCCCATCAGATTTAGTTCCCTTAGTATGTTTAATATTTACAACTTCAACCCCATTTTCTGTTGCTTTAGAGAATTCGTAATTTGCAAATTTGTCAGAAAAAACAGCCGTATCTTTACCTTCACCACCATCAATTAGATCGTTACCACCGTTTCCTTTGAGGGTATCATTACCACCATTTCCTTCTAAAGTATCATTTCCTTGAGTGCCATCTAACAAATTATCATCTTCATTACCTTCATTACCTGTAATGCTTTGACCACCTTGACTAGGCTCTTTTAAACTACGCTCCAAGTGTTCCTTTTGCAGTTCTTCCGACCCATATCTGATTGTTTTGTCTTCATCTGTACTTTTGATTTTACCTAAATATTTATAAATATCCTGACGCTTTGACTCAATAAAACGATTTACATTATCAGCCTCATCCTTCTGCACATTATTGGGGTCATCATATAGGCCAAAATTATCTGATTCTTTATCCCTTCGATTTTGCTGACCATATTCGTGTTTTGCATTGCTATTGTATCGAATCTCATACCATGCTTCTGGGCGATCGCCCTTGTAAAGAGCTGCCGTCAAATTTGGGCCAATGAGTTTTGGAAGATTAAACGCCAGAGAAGCTAAAGTTACCATTTCTCTAGTATTTTCTAGAGCATTATATAATTGATCTGCTTCTGCTATAGCTTTCTTTTTACTAAAATTAAGAGTATTTGGATTTTGCAGATTCGTCACAAACCTTGTTTTTACTGATCTCAGGGCTCTATTTAGAGAAGTCTGGAATAAAGTAAAACCTTGATTATCTTTAATTTCAAAGCTAAATTTGTTTTTTACATCCGACTTTTCTCCTATTTTATACTCTGGTATTAATCCTTGAGCTTTTGCAACTTGACCATTATTAAGATAGTTTAAAACTTTATCTAGGAGTTTCTTATCTTTATCAGTCAATGTTACGCCTATTTCCTTCAAGTCGTTTGTTAAAGTGTCTTTCTTCTCGTATTTCTTTCCATCACTTGTAACAAATATTGCGTATCCCACTCCCAAGGTAGGAATACCTATATGATCTGTGTAGATTCTCGGAACAAATTTTTCATGTTTTTTAATCTTTTCATAGATACTATCTTCAAATTTTTTAAGACCGATTTTATTAAATTTCATCATCATCCCTCCAATAAATTAGTTGTAATCAATTTTACTTTGAGAACTTTATTAGTTAGTATATTTGTCTATTCGTCTCATAAATGCTCACTTTTACGGACAATTAAGTTTATTTACCTATCAGATTCAACTCAGTTTTTTAGGATATTATTCGTATACTTTTTACCATGCTAAACAAAAGAAAATTCGTTGTCAATCCTTTGAGAAAAATTGAAAATTTAGATTTTTTTACCCTCGGATGCAAAAGGCTTTTAAGTGGGGAGTTTGGCAGGATTATTAATTTTATCTAAGCCAGAAGTTTAGCTGAAAATTGTGCTGTTCAATAATTCAATAATTATGCAAAAAAACTATGCAAAAAAATTATGCAAAAAACTTGTTATATCAAATCCGGTAGCATCGGTATAAAAAAGCAGAGAAACCGGGTTTGTATCAAATGCCCTAGAATACTAACCCCGGTTTCTTATAAGACTCTAAAGCAAGCAGATTTGATATTATTTATTGCATAATTTACATTGAGTTTTAAATAGTTAAATAATTTAATATTTATTAATAGTCTTTAATTATTCGGTAGTCCTGCATAGTAATGGTGAGAAGAAATATATTTTTAGTAGTCCTGCATAGTAATTGTAAATAGGATAGTACGGGAGCAAGATGCTCCCACTACCATGTCTCCTAACAAAAATAATTACAATGCACTACCATTACAATGCACCACGACCATATTTTTTAATTTCTTCCCACACTCCCCAGACTTCTCACACTTCCCACACTTCCTACACTCCCCACATTCTCCTTAAACCGGAGCAGTTGCTAACTCTTTTTCTGCTATAATAAATAAAATTTATACCACTTTGAGTTAAAATAAATTCACTTCTTTACTGGAGGACAAGATACAAATTACTCTGGAAATTCCCGATGAGATACTCCAAGGAAAAGGACTAAACGAGAGAGAATGGTTACAGGAAATAGTGATCGCTCTGTTTCAACAAGAATTAATAACTCTCGCTCGTGCTAGCAGAATTGCCCAAATGCACCAAGTTGATTTTCAAAAGTTGATCGGCAGTCGCGGTATCTGCATTCATTACGATGTTGAAAACTTTGAAGAAGATATTCGGCATTTAGAAGAGCGAGGTTGGCTATGATTATTGTCAGCGATACTTCACCTTTATACAATCTACAACTGGTTAATTCTCTATGGTTATTGCGAGAACTTTATACCAGCGAATTGTTACTTTATCCAGCGAGTGAAGTGTTAACAATAGAAAGTAGCGATCGCTCCTCTTCCAGCTACAGTTTCTCCCACTCATTAATGGATAATTAGAGAGTTAGAAAATCTGTAGGGGGCTTTCTGGCATTCGCCCTTATATAGAATCCGGGTAATTAGTTATCATATCGCGCTAGGAGTGAATGGCAGAAAGCTCCTAGTCTTTCATTATCAATTATCCATTGAAAAAAACGCCCCGGTGGTAAAATCAGGGCGTTTCTGGGTTGGGGGACGATTCCTTTTTAGAGCGCTACCCCACCGTAGATCGTTAATCAAGCAAGGATCGAATTACGCTAGAGCAACAAAAACTTTATTATGACCAAAGCCAACAATGTCAGCCTGGCCATCACCATTTACGTCCGCTAGATGACGAGGATATTTGTCTTGACTTACCCATTCTCCTTTGCCAACGGTAAAACCTTTATGGTAGGAGATTTTATAGGAACCAAAAGTACCATCAGCTTGACCTAAAGCAACATAGACCTTACTTTGACCGAAGCCAACAATATCAGCCCGACCATCACCATTTATGTCCGCTAGATGACGAGGATATTTGTCTTGACTTACCCATCCTCCTTTGCCAACGGCAAAACCACGGAAGGCAGTTTTTCCGGAACCAAAAGTACCATCAGCTTTACCTAGAGCAACAGTAACTTCATTATGACCAAAGCCAACAATATCAGCCCTGCCATCACCATTTACGTCCGCTACATGACGAGGATATTTGTTCTGATGTGGCCATCCTCCTTTGCCAACGGTAAAACCACGGAAGGCAGTTTTGCTGGAACCAAAAGTACCATCAGCTTGACCTAGAGCAACAGTAACTTCATTATGACCAAAGCCAACAATATCAGCCCTGCCATCACCATTTACGTCCGCTACATGACGAGGATATTTGTTCTGATTTGGCCACCCTCCTTTGCCAACGGCAAAACCACGGAAGGCAGTTTTTCCGGAACCAAAAGTACCATCAGCTTTACCTAGAGCAACAGTAACTTCATTATGACCAAAGCCAACAATATCAGCCCTGCCATCACCATTTACGTCTGCTACATGACGAGGATATTCCTTCTGATGTGGCCATCCTCCTTTGCCAACGGTAAAACCACGGAAGGCAGTTTTGCTGGAACCAAAAGTACCATCAGCTTGACCTAGAGCAACAGCGACTTTATTATGACCAAAGCCAACAATATCAGCCCTGCCATCACCATTTACGTCCGCTACATGACGAGGATATTCGTTCTGATTTGGCCACCCTCCGTTGTTAACAGTAAAACCTCCATCGAAGGCGATTTTAGCGGAACTAAAACTCAAGGAACCATACATATATTGTAACGCCTTGATATCATAAGGCATCAAGGTATCTGGTTTGAAAAGGTAATTATTGTAAGACATTACAGTATTTTTGCTGTTGTCTTCTGCCTCTGGTAACTGAACGTTCCCGCTGTGAGGATGCTCCAAACCAACAGCGTGACCTAACTCGTGAATCAATGCCTTATAGCCATGAGTTCCTGGATCTCCCTGGAAATTGTTAGTACCGCCACTACCGTCATACTTGAGGTTTAAATGTATATCACCATGTACATCTTTAGCAGTTCCCGTGTTATCACCATCTACCAACGGCGGATAGTATGCGTAGGCATAATCTGGTCCGCTTGATTTCATAACTCGAATGAGACCATAGCTACTAGAGCTATCAGGTACCTCTACAAAATCAACATCCAAAAGAGGTTCGTAAACATGTTCGAGAATATGTCGAACATTTTGCTTCACCTTGTCGCTGACTTCCCCAACATCTTCTTCATTACCGTAATACGGACCCCCATTATTCTTGCTATAGAAACTGTATGTTATTTCCTTAGTTCCCCACTTCACACCTTTTAACAGAGCGTCAATCTGATAGTCTCCAGAATCATATACTGGTGCTTTTGTTTTTGGAAGTATATCTGCTACATAATTATCAGCCCCGAAAAATCCTTGCGAACTTAAGGCAACTGCATCCTCTGCACTGTCAAACTCAGTACCGATAAAATCTTGTTCGCTTCCCAAACCTTCTGTACCGGAAGCAAAATCGCCACTGGCATAATAAGGGGTGTAACTTTTGTCGTTTTCTACGTTGTAATAGCTTTCAAGATAAACTTCCCCTTCTTTAGGAGGTTCTTCAACTACGCTAGATTCAGATACCCTATAGGCAGGAATTAGGTTAAAGCGAGAAACTACGCTAGAGCCAGAAATATAGTATTTACCATTAGCATCAGTTTCGTTATCTTCCTCATTGAAGTCAAAGTAACTACCTACCTGGTAAGTTCCTGTGGGAGCATAAACGTAACCATTGTAGAAGTCTTGGTTTTTCTTGTCTTTATTACCCTTGTAGTAATAGGTAAACTCAAATCGTTCTAAATCAGATTCTATAAATTCAGATGCTGCAATTTCCAATTCGCTTTCCAAACCCTCTGTACCCAAAGCTAAACTGTCCCCGGCATAATCAGGAGTGTAACTTTGGTCGTTTTCTACGTTGTAATAGCTTTCAAGATAAACTACTCCTTCCTGAGCATCTTCTTCAGCAACGCTAGAGTCAGAAATATAGTATTTGCCATTAGCACTAGCTTCGTTGTCTTCCTCATTGAAGTCAAAGTAACTACCTACCTCGTAAGTTCCTTTGGGAGCATAAACGTAGCCCTCGTAGAAGTCTTGGTTTTTCTGATCTTTATTACCCTCGTAGTAATAAGTAAACTCAAATCTTTCCAAATCCGATCCTGGTTTAGTAGCTAATTCCTCCACCTCAAAATTCAGAGTGTAATCTGTATTAACCTTCTTATTTCTTGTCCTGACTTCCAGATAATAAGTCCCCTCTTCCAATGGACTATCAATTAACTCATCTTGTTTACCACCTTTCTTTGATTTATCAATAGGTTTCCCCTCACTCCTATAAAGGTACAAATCTGCATTATCCTCTAAATCGGTTAACTCAATTTTCACCTCTTGTTCTGAGTCAATTTGGAATTTGTAAAAGTCTCGGCGATCGCTCTTGCCTACAGATTCCTCAATATTAAAGTTC
The DNA here is from genome assembly GCF_010672085.1 of Okeania sp. SIO3I5. GTDB lineage: Bacteria > Cyanobacteriota > Cyanobacteriia > Cyanobacteriales > Microcoleaceae > Trichodesmium. Next base: position 7,702 of record NZ_JAAHHT010000107.1, on the reverse strand, counting down.
TCAGTCAAAGTCCCAATATCAAACGCCTTTCCTTTGCTATTTCCTGGATCGACAGATTCTACAACTTCCAAATCAAGATTATAACCAGCATTTTTGATCCTATTATTTCTCGGTTGCACCCGAAAATAATAAGTACCAGGTTCGAGAGTAGCGCTGATTTCTTCATCCTGCTTACCACCATTTTTAGACTTGTCAATTACTTGACCTTTTTGAGGTTGTAAATAGAAATCTGCATTTGCCGTCAAACCCGTTAATTTGGCAACTATTTCCGTTTGTTCTTCTACTGTTAATTTGTAAAAGTCTCGGCGATCGCTCTTGCCTACAGATTCCTCAATATTAAAGTCCTCAGTCAAAGTCCCAATATCAAACGCCTTTCCTTTGCTATTTCCTGGATCGGCAGATTCTACAACTTCCAAATCAAGATTATAACCAGCATTTTTGATCCTATTATTTCTCGGTTGCACCCGAAAATAATAAGTACCAGGTTCGAGAGTAGCGCTGATTTCTTCATCCTGCTTACCACCATTTTTAGACTTGTCAATTACTTGACCTTTTTGAGGTTGTAAATAGAAATCTGCATTTGCCGTCAAACCCGTTAATTTGGCAACTATTTCCGTTTGTTCTTCTACTGTTAATTTGTAAAAGTCTCGGCGATCGCTC
>NZ_JAAHHT010000107.1:0-6942 GCF_010672085.1 Okeania sp. SIO3I5 | reverse complement strand
CTTGTCAATTACTTGACCTTTTTGAGGTTGTAAATAGAAATCTGCATTTGCCGTCAAACCCGTTAATTTGGCAACTATTTCCGTTTGTTCTTCTACTGTTAATTTGTAAAAGTCTCGGCGATCGCTCCTGCCTACAGATTCCTTGATATTAAAGTCCTCAGTCAAAGTCCCAAGATCAAAAGCCTTTCTTTTGTTGTTCCCAGGATCGGAACTTTTCCCCTTGCGCCGTTGTATACCCACTGCAAGGAGTTCGTCTTCGGTATCGATGCTAACCTCTGCTTTGCCTAAAAGTTCCTCTTCTCCTTCGGAACTCAAGCTGCTGCTCTGACGGATAGCTCCTGGGGAGTCTGGTGGCAAGATTATGTCATCGTCGCTGGAAGTTGAGATGATAATTGTTTCTTGGTTACTTTCCGCGCTAAACGTTTCTAAATCTTGGAGATCAGTATTTTCAGTGTCGAGAAAAGCTCCTATGTAATTTTCGTTTTGTGAGTTAGGTTCTAAGAAACTTTCCAACATAGTCATAATTTCCTTCAATAATTAACAAATGTGACTTTTGAGGTGTCCCAAATGAACATCTATTAATTAATCAGGCAGACAAGAGAACTTTATGAAAAATTCCAGCAATTAAATTTATCAGGAAGAGATTTAGCTCAAAATTGTGGTGCTTAATAATTCAATACATTATAAAGTTAGTGTTTTATAGCAGAATTTAGATTGATTGTCAAATAATTTAATAGTTTTTAATTATTATTTGGAGTAGGGAGTAGGGAGTAGGGGGAAATAATTGATAATTTCTTTGCGACAATTGATTTTATTTTTTATTATTGGAGATGTCTAATGATTACGCAAATATTGACAGTTTCACTAATTCACCAGAAGATAATATCAGGACTTAAGCAGACTAACCCAGAAACCGGGTTTCCTGTAGAGAACTTTTATTAAAAATAATGATTTATTGTAGAAAGCAGGTTTCTTTGGGTAAGTCCTGAATATTCCAAAATTTACTATTCCCTTTAGCTAAAAACATGACTACTAACAAACCCAAAATTATTGTTATAGACGACGATCCCACAGGTTCCCAAACCGTTCATAGTTGCCTACTCCTAACTAAGTGGGATGTAGAAACCCTAAAATTAGGATTGCTTGACGAATCTCCCATATTTTTTATCCTCTCCAATACTCGCGCTCTGACTCCCGAACAAGCAGCTAATGTCACACGAGAAGTAACACATAATCTGACAGAAGCGATCGCTCAAGCAAATATCCAAGATTTTCTAGTCGTTAGTCGTTCTGACTCGACTCTCCGGGGTCACTACCCTGTAGAAACAGATGTTATTGCAGGAGAGCTAAGTCAGGCAAAGTTAGGTCAGTTTGATGCTCATTTCCTAGTTCCAGCATTTTTTGAAGGAGGAAGAGTCACCCGCAACAGCACCCACTATTTAATAGTCAACGGTGTCGAAACCCCAGTTCACGAAACAGAATTTGCCAAAGATTCAGTATTTGGCTACACCTATAGTTATTTACCTGATTATGTGGAGGAAAAAACTAAAGGTCAGATCAAAGCAGAAACTGTAGAAAAATTTACCCTTGATGATATTCGTTCTGGCAGTTTAGAACGTTTACTGAAATTAACTGGCAACCAATGTGGAGTTGTGGATGGAGAAACTCAAGCTGACTTAGATAAATTTGCCAATGATTTGTTGGCAGCAGCAAGTCAAGGTAAAAAGTTTCTGTTGCGGAGTGCTGCCAGTATTTTAACTTCCCTCGCTGCTTTGGGTTCTCAACCTGTAGCTGCAGAGGAGATGAGACAATATGTCAGGAGTGGCAAACCCGGTGTAATTATTGTGGGTTCCCATGTTAAAAAGTCTACTCAACAGTTGGAAAGGTTATTACAGGAATCTGAAGTAGTGGGTGTAGAAGTGGATGTGTCTCATTTAGTTGAAGACTCTCCAGAGCAAAGAGCAAATTTGCTCAAAAATATTCTGGAAAAAGTTTATGCTGTTCATGCAGAAGGGAAAACACCAGTCGTTTATACCAGTCGCGAGGAGTTGACTTTTGAAAATGTGCAAGTGCGCTTAGAGTTTGGTGTGGCAGTATCAGAATTATTGATGGATATTGTTCGGGGTTTGCCAGAGGATATCGGATTTTTAATAAGTAAAGGTGGAATTACTTCTAATGATACTCTGAGTAAAGGTTTAGCTTTGACTACTGCCAGATTATTAGGTCAGGTTTTAGCAGGTTGTTCGATGGTGCGGACTCCTACAGATCATCCTCAATTTCCTGAGTTACCTGTGGTGTTGTTTCCAGGGAATGTTGGAGATGTCGATGGATTGGTGACGGTTTATCAGCGTTTGAGTCTGGCATAATTGGGGTTTGCTGAAAAATTCTTTTTTACAGCGCTTTTCAAATTGATGAACCACATCTTCACAAGCAAAACATTGTAGGGACCTTCCATGGAACGTCCGTACTGCCGTGTCAAGACTAAAATAGTGGGTTAGGATCAAGTAACCTTGGAGACCTCTCCCCCCTGCCCCTCCCCCTCTCCTGGAAGGAGAGGGGGGAAAGACTCCCCCTTCCCTGGTAGGGAAGGGGGTTGGGGGGTTAGGTTCTTTAACTCACATTTTCTTTTTTTGACACGACACTACTGTGGTTTACCCAAATGACAACCGCTGTAAGGAGTAGGGGAGCGGGGGAGTAGGGGAGCTCACAAGGGTAGGTTTTTAATATTTCGGTGAAGATAAGACAAGGGAGGAAAGTAGACCAGTAGACAAGGAAGATTTTTTAGGAAAAACTGGGCTTTTGAGCATCTTTAATTTTTGACAACCGAACAGAATTTTGTACTGTTTTCCTCCCTTGTCTCCTTGTCTTCCTTGTCCTCCAAGTCTTGTCCCAACCCGAAAGTAAAAAACCTACCCCTGTGAGGAGTAGGGGAGTAGGGGAGTAGGGGAGAATTTTTTTGCCCAATTCTTGCCAAAAATACTAACAGGCATGAGCATGAAGAGCTGAAAACCAAGGTATTTCATATCAAATCCGGTAAAACAGTTATAGATTGCTCCAGTCTTTAGGAGTCAGAAGTCAGGAGTCAGGAGTCAGGAGGGGAGAGAATTACAAAGATTGAGTAGTTATGACAATTTGAGATTTTTTTTATGTCCAATCAAGCGGATTTGATATCAGACCTAAAAAGTCTAATACCATGTTCGGATAAACACTAACTAGGGTTTGCTGAAAAAGTCTTTTTTATAACAGTTTTCATGCTGGATAGACCACAGTTGTAATCATCGGGGGCAGTCCGGGAAGATTTGTATTCATAATTAGCTAGTCTTTGACTCATTACTCATTACTCCTGACTCCTAACTCCTTACTCCTAACTCCTAACTCCTTACTCCTAACTCCTTACTCCTGACTCATTACTCATTACTCATTACTCATTACTCATTACTCATTACTCATTACTCCTTACTCCTTACTCCTTACTCCTAGCAACCAGCTAGACTTTACGCAATAGGTAGGACGATCGTAAAGCTCGTGCCTTTTCCCACAGTAGAATCACAGGTAATTCTACCGCCATGTTTTTCTCTTACTATAGATTGAGCGATCGCCATCCCTAAACCTGTTCCCTTACCCACTCCTTTTGTTGTAAACCCTTGTTCAAATATTCTATCTTTTGTCTTTGGTTTCATCCCATAACCATTGTCTTGAATTTTTATCTGTACTTGAAGTGCATCAACTTGAGAGGTGATAATCTTAATTTGATTCGGATGATTCTGAATTTCAGCATAAGTTTTACCAACATTCGCCTCATCAAAAGCATCAATTGCATTTGCCAAAATATTCATAAACACTTGATTTAACTGACCAGGAAAACATTTAATTTCTGGTAGTTCCGAATATTCTTTAATAATTTCTATTGCCGGACGTTGCTCCGAAGCTTTGGTACGATGTTTGAGAATTACTAAGGTACTCTCTATCCCATCATGGATATTAAATTTCGTCTTATGCTCTTGATCTTTGCGGGAAAATATCCTCAGACTGGTGCTGATATTTTTCATCTGTTCTACTCCCATATTCATCGACTTTAAGATGTTGGGGAAATCTTCTCGAAGATATTCTAAATCTATCTCTTCAGCATGGTTAGCTATATCTTCCGCAGAAGTATTCTCTTCATATAACTCCAAATGTTCTAATAAGTCAGTTAGGTTTTCTTGAGCTATTAAAATATTGCCAGCAATAAACCCCAAAGGATTATTGATTTCATGGGCAATACCAGACATTAAATTACCTAGTGCCGACATTTTTTCACTTTGAACTATTTGTAGTTGTGCTTTTTGTAAATCTCGTAGTGCAACTTGTGCTTGCTCATAGAGTTGGGCATTTTGTAAAGCAATGGCAGCTTGAGCGCAGAGAAATTGAATTATTGTCTGCCGTTCCCAGGTAAAAATCCCTTTAGTGGTAGGATGTTCCAAATACAAAATCCCAACTAAATCACCTTGATGCAATAGTGGCACACAGAAGACACTTTGGGGTTGATAAGTGAGCAAGTACCCTTCAAGAATGCCAGTGATTTCAGTTTTGCTTTCATCAATGAGTACAGCGGACTGTGTATTTTTCACATATTGAATCAAACGAGTGGGGACTGGACTCTCAGCAGTCAGGGGTTGTAAGTCTGTATTGGTCTCTATTGTACCATCTGTTATCAGTTGTGCTATTGCCCGCAGATGCCATTGGTCAATTTCCGGAATCAGTAACACAGCTTTTTGTGCCCCGGCATTGGTGAGAATAATCTGTAGAATGTTGGCTAAGAGTGGCTCAAACTCTATGGTACTGGAGATAATTTGAGCTGCTTGTAAGATTGAAGCCAAATCCAAGGTTTCAGATAATCGCGTGCTAGTTGTTTTAGTCTGTGTTTTTGAGCTTAGTGTTTGATTAACCCGCTCAATACTATCAAGGGGATTAAATCCTACATGTTGCTCTTGCAGGATAGGGAGCAGTAGTTTAGGGTATTTGTCTTCTAGTTGGTTAATTTTAGCTTGCGCTTCCCACTGAGCATAACAATAGTAAGCTTCTACCATGTAGGTTTGGGCAATTTTTTCTTTGCCCCATTCCAGGTAGAATTTGGCTGCCAGTTCATTAGCTAATGCTTCTTCTTGGAGATATTCATTTTCTCTAGCTCCGACTATGGCACGATCATAAAGCTCTATGGCTTCAAGTCGCTTTCCTAAAACTCGGTGACGTTCTGCTGCAACTAAATCATACTTATGTTGACCATTCATGGGAGCATGAGATGCCCAGTATTGCATCTTGCTCTGATTAGTTTCAACCTTTTCCAGAATACTTTTCTGCACAGATATCTCAGGATCACCATAACAAGCTAACTGAGTCAACGAATCATAAAAATTCCACACATACTCATCTAAACAACCAGTTATCCCATCCAAATAAGACTCTGCTAGTGCAGAATTTTCCAGTGCTTGGGGAATACGCTCGAATAAATAGCAAAAAATCAACTTATTCAGATAAACATAATGGAGGACTGTGCGATCATTAGCAGCGATTTTCAACGGAACAGATTCAGTTTCATTATATGCTCTTCCTATTAGTTCCCATGGAGTTTCCGACTCTCCCAATAAATTTAGAATCGCTTGTTCAAAAGCTTGATTCCAAGCTAAGGTATTTTCTTGTTTCATGGTAGCGAGAGCATAACTTGCACTTGCCATTTCCAGTTGAACGACTGAGAGGTTCTGACCCATTAAATAAAGGTATTGAGTTCTGTATGAGATGGCGAACCCCCCAAATTGGAAGTTCCCAGTCTCAAGTCCAGCTTGGTAAGCTTTCAATAATAAGGGAAGAGATTCTTTAACGTGGGCTGAATAATGGTTGATGCAACCCCCGGCAATCACAGTACCACTAACACCATCGCCAGTTTTGGGGCTTAAATCTAATTCGCAAGCCAGTTTTCCATATTCGTGAGCTAAAGTAAAATCCTGTAATGCCAAAATACAAACCATGCCATAAGAGGAATAAATATTGGCAGAATATGCTGTATTCCCATATTGAATAGATAACTGCATGAGCCGACAAACCACCCAAGGGAAAAGACTTGGTTTAGCTTGATAACAGGGAGGCATTAAATTTGCGAGAATCTTTACTTTCCCTAACTGTTCCCTATCTTCCATCAAGGGTAAGTCTGCTAAGGTGGCAGTAGCTTTACCTTCCATTGCCTGGGAAACTGCTGCCAGTTCCACCTGCAAATCTTGTGGTTGAGGTGATTCTGGGACCTCAATTCCTAATAACGCCAAGAACTCTATACCTATATTAAGAGCAGATAACTGTTGACTTTGAGCCATCTGAGCCTGAATTTTAATTTCATGCACTTTCACCAGATCCAGCAAGTCTTGCCCATGTTCGATAATTTTCTCAATTATGGTTTCCATTAGTTCAAAATCACCAGTTAGATAAGCTGCTTCTGCTGAATTTTCATGTAATTTTAAAGTTAATGCATAATTCAAGCGCCAACTTTCTGTCTCAAGTAAAGACAACGCCGTTTGCAAATATTTTAATGCTGCCCCATAAGCTGCCGAACCTTTGGCTTTTTCTCCAGCAGAATAATTGAGTTGAATCAAATTATCTCGTTCTGTGGGATCAGCGATTAATTCGAGCGCCTGGTTCCAGTGATTGACTATTGTGAAAATCTGGCTTTTTTGCTGCTCTTGAGAAAAGTTTTGTGACAGAGTACGTCCAATATGTAAGTGGGTAGTTTGTTTTTGTTCTTCCGGAATCAGAGCATAAGCTGCTTGTTGTACTCGATCATGCAAAAAACGATAATTAACTGGTATATTTTCTTGACTTTTCTCTTCGTTTTCCTCTCCTTGGAAAAATTTATAGCTATCAGTGTTGGGAATTACAAACCCTTCTTGCAATCCTTGCCATAAATTTGCTGCTGCA
>NZ_JAAHHT010000106.1 GCF_010672085.1 Okeania sp. SIO3I5 | reverse complement strand
CTCCTTTTACCTCCTGACTACTGACTCCTGACTCCTGACTCCTCCCCTACTCAATAAGTTTTTGATAAATGATATTAGCTATCTCTAATAATTGGTGTAGTTGCTAGAATTAGAGCTGCTTTTTGCATAACTTCAATATCAGAATTTGACCAAGAACGTGTATTCAGACATTGATGAGCAACTAGCAATCCCCATAACCTAGTAGAATTGAGAATTGGTACTACTAAATTAGCCTTAACTTGCATACTGCGGAGGAAATCTCGATGGCAAGGATGTATAGGTTCTAATTCAATATTTTCCATTAATCGTACTCTTCCATGTTGATAAAGAGCAGCATATTCATCATTAAAACATTCATCAGCTCCTGTCGAACCATAAATTGATAGATCCCCATAACTCAAAGACTCAAATGTTACTTGCCCTTTCCACTCACGATAAAAGTAGTACAATACCACTCGGTCTACTTGAAGATAATGTCTAATATTATCAATAGTTTTTTGGATAAAAGTATTCCGTTCCACATTATTAGCAAGACGACTTACAAAATTTTCTAAATCTGGGTCTGTATAAGATATATTTGGATTAGAATCAGGGTTTTTATTGATACTATTAGCCATAATCAGTATAAATCAACGTATAATTCTTTAAACTTGTCTAGGTTGAATCTTTAGGCTTGTTTATAGCTAAGACTTTTTTTCTTCCTAAAAAATTAGTTTCACTCATTTTTCCTAATTTGGCAAGGTATAGCAAAAGGCAGAAGGCATCCCCCCTACTCCCCTTTGAAAGGGGGGGAGAAGGAAAAATCTTGCTTTGTCTGGATTTTAGGCTTTTAATGTGTCCTAATCTTCGCTTCGACTGCTATATATCGGAAAATTTATCATTTTTAGCAACATTATTGGGTAATTAAAATGAAAAGAAGCAGACAGAAACCTCAAAAAGCATTTGTCAGACAAATCGGTCTTACAGAATTTAGAATCTTAGGAATTCCTAACTTTCACTGGAGTGATTTTTACCATTGGTTAATGAAAATTTCTTGGCCGCAACTATGGGGGATAATCATCAGTTTTTATTTTGTAATTAACACTCTATTTGCATTGTTATATTTAGGTAGTGGAAATGGAATTTATAACGCTAAACCTGGTTCCTTTATTGATGCTTTTTCTTTTAGCGTACAAACCATGGCTACTATTGGTTATGGTGCTATGTACCCTACAAATGTTTATACTAATATATTAGTAGCTATAGAAGTTTTTATTGGCTTAATTGGGGTGGCAATGATTACAGGGTTGATGTTTGCCCGGTTCTCATTGCCAACAGCGCGAGTGCTTTTCAGTAGGGTAGCAGTTATTTGTCCTTACAATGGTGTACCTACCCTCATGTTTCGCATTGCTAACCAACGCCAAAACTGGATAGTGGAAGCTCAAGTTAGAGTAACTGTATTACTTAATCCAGAGGTGACTCCAGAAGGGCATTCTTTGCGACGATTTTGCGATTTAAAATTGGTTCGTTCTGAAACACCTATGCTTGCTCTTAGCTGGTCAGTAATGCACCAAATTGATGAAGATAGTCCTCTATATGGTTGGTCTGAAGATGATTTTCAAAATATAAATAATCAGGATATTAGATTTTTTGTAACGTTTACGGGGTTAGATGAAACTGTTTCTCAAACTATTCATGCTCGTCATGTTTATAAATTAGACCAAGTTATTTGGCATCACCGTTTTGTAGATGTCATGTCTACAGGAATTGATGGTCAACGCTATTTTGATTACTCACGTTTCCATGATGTTGTGCCTTTGGAAATAAGTAAGAATGAGCGTCGAATTGAGATGTTAAAGTCTAATTAGGGTTTGCTGAAAAAGTATGCATGGGTGAGGGTAGGAGTCAGGAGACTCGAGTCAACCCACCCCTAACCCCTCCCAGGAGGGGAAGACAGGAGGAGTAAGGAATTTAGAGGAGACAGAAGGAAGAATTTAATTCGTGATTTTTCTGCCAATAGTCAACCCTTTCATCCTAACTTTATACAGCTCTTGCGTAGCAAAAACCTTGTACTTTTTCCAGACAAAAAACGCATAAAACCTTTATCTGTAAATGCTTTAAGATTTAATCAGCAAACCCTAATTATAAAAAATAGACATTTCCAGAAAAGAAGAAACAGGGAACAGGGAACACTTAACTGGGAACAGGGAAAAATAATATTATCAGGACTTATGCAGAACAACCATCTCTTGGTGCGCGTTCCCTCTCTTGGTCAGCATTCCGCAAGCGAGCTGTCGTCGTCGCGGGGTCGCACCGCTATCTAGTAGTGGCGAGTCGCGACTCGCCACTACACATAGCGGATAATTTGATATGCGTGCGTAAGTCCTGATTATGTTCGGATAAACACTAACTATTTTAACTCAGTTTTTTCACGGTTTTTTGACTAAAAAAATAAACCTATAAACTCTACTAATAGCACATCTAAACTAAATAAAATTGTAGGCAAAAAAGATATTCCAATCCATGCTTATTTAACTCAGTTTTTTTACGGTTACTTTACCCACAAAATCAACCTATAAACTTTACTATAAATGCTTTTCAGATTGATAGAATCCTTGTTTAATTTAAAAAAAAAATAACTACATTTTCTGGTTTTTAACTACATTTATATCGTTGTTAACTACATTTTTTTGACTACATTTTTATCAATCTATCTTTCCTGTCTTCCCTTGACATTTGCTATACTGTGAACAACCTTATAACAATCCTAAATTAGTCTTTAAATAAGGTTTGTATATAAGCCTAATAAAGCCGATAAATTTAACAACTTAGTAGAAAAAAAAAGTAACTAGAAACATGAATTTTCGTACAATTGACGGTAGCAATAACAACCTAGATCACCTTGAATATGGTCAAACTGGTGAAAACTTACTTCGTTTAACACCAGCAAACTATGCAGATGGAATACAAGAATTAGCTGAAGGCCAAAATCCTAGAGTAATTAGTAATGTTGTATTCAACCAATCAGAATCTATCCTCAACAACCGTAATTTAAGCGATTATATATGGTTATGGGGACAATTTCTTGACCATGATGTTACCTTGAGCGAATTACAGTCAGGTCCAACAGCAGAAAGGATTAACATTTTCATTCCTGAAGACGATACAAATTTTACACCACGTTCATTTATTCCTGTCACTAGGTCACTATTTGATGAAACTACTGGTACTAGCACTGATAACCCCCGCGAACAATTCAACGAACTTACTGCTTGGGTAGATGGTAGTAATGTCTATGGTAGTGATTCAGAACGCGCCGACTGGTTGCGCAGTTTTGATAATGGAAAATTGAAAGTTACCGAGCATTCTACAGGGGATTTACTGCCAACTGCAGGAGGCGATCCAAATGCTCCTCACATGGCAGGGGAAGATAGAACTGGTGAAGACACTTTTATTGCTGGTGATGTCCGAGCAAACGAAAATGCAGCCTTAGCTTCAATGCACACTTTATGGGTACGGGAACATAACCGGATTGCTGAAATTATTGCAAATACTCATACAGACTTACCTTTAGATCCTATTGCTCGCGATGAGGAGATTTATCAACGGGCGCGTAAAATAGTGGGTGCACAAATGCAGAAAATTACTTATGATGAGTTCTTACCTGCTTTGGGCGTAACTCTCGACACTTATACTGGATACGACTCCACTGTTAATCCTAATATTAGTACAGAATTTTCTACTGCTGGTTTTCGGATCGGGCACACTTTAATTAGTTCTAATTTACCACGTTTAAATGAAGATGGCACCCCCATTGAGGAGGGCGCCCTCACTTTAGCGGATGCTTTCTTCCGACTAGATCCTATAACTGAAGAAGGGGGAATAGAACCTTTATTGCGTGGTTTAGCTTCCCAGGTGCAGCAGGAAACAGATGCCAACGTAATTGACGACCTCCGAAATCTATTGTTTGGTCCTCCTAGTGGCGGACCTGTGGCAAATGGTTCAGATTTACCATCTCTGAATATTCAGCGTGGTCGCGAGCATGGTTTGGGCAGTTATAATGATGCGAGAGAAGCACTGGGGTTGACTAGGAAGAATAATTTTAGTGATATTTCATCTGACCTAGAATTAGTGGCAGCGCTGGAGTCAGTTTATGATAGTGTTGACGATATTGACTTGTGGGTGGGGATGTTGTCAGAGGATAATTTACCGGATGCTAGTATTGGGGAGTTGAATGATGCGATTTTAGCAGACCAATTTACTAGGTTACGGGATGGCGATCGCTTCTGGTATGAAAATGATTCTGACCTGGATAATTGGCAATTAGGCGAGGTGTCTGTTTCAGAATGGTTAGAGGATCTTCAGTTGTCGGATGTTATCAGGTTGAATACTACAATTGAGAATATTTCTGATGATGTATTCTTTGTTGCCAGCAATCATACTTCAGTACCTAATCTCAATGATGGTAGTCCTATTTCCTTAATTGTAGTGGCTAGTTTTTGTATGATTTTCAGCAGCTCTAATATTTGGAGTCGTTTACGGAAGATGTTGCCCAGTTTCAAGAAAAAGTAGTAGGGATTTGGGTTAGCTATCAGGATGTATCAGTCTTAATATTGGTGTATTTAAAAATCTACAACTTAGTAGGGACGTTCCATGGAACGTCTCTACTTTTGTCTACTCAGGAGAATTTATCTCCTGTTTCATTCACCAAAGATATTATCTGATTTGGAAATTATCTGCTGTCAGGTCTGGGTTATCAGAGAGAATAGCAAATTGACCGCCATCTCCGAAACCTGCTGCACTAACATTAGCATTGTAGAACAAACCACCTGTACTAGAATCATAGACGATAATAGCACTACTTGTCTCAGGACTACTGGTGACAACCTCAAACTCATCATCAAGATTTCCACCTGTTGCAGTAGTTATTTCTGTAAAAGTCCTTGTGTCAAGTAGAATTAAATCTAAATCAGTTTGGAAGTCTGTAATTGTATCTATACCTAAATCCTCTGATTGAAACGCCTCATTAGTGTTAAAGATAAAGCGGTCTCTACTACCACCACCTGTAAGTTCGTCGTTTCCTGCATTACCATTCAGGCGATCGCGACCAATACCACCTTGAAGAGTATCGTCACCCGCACCTCCTGATAAGAAATCGTTACCGGAACGACCTATCAATAAATCCCCACCGTTTTGCCCAAAGATTCTGTCGCTACCAATACCACTATTGAGTGTATCCTGACCGCCACCACCAACAAGGGTATCGTTACCAGCACCAGTAGCAACAGTATCGTCATTACCGCCTCCTGTGAAGGTATTATCACCACCAGGGTTAATCACTGTTCCGTCAACTGCGGAGAGAATAGCTAACTGTCCACCTTGCACTAAGTTCTCGTCTTCTATAATTCCATCTCTCAAACTATGAGCTTGAACATCAAATATAAAGAAGGTACCAGGATCTTGATCGAATAAATCGGAAACGTCTAAAATACCAGATGATTCCCAATCACCTATATCATTAGGGTCTCCATCAGTTTGAGGAATAGGATCTCCTGGCACAGCAGAGCGATCCATTTGAGCAACACGAGTCAAGTCCCCAGTTGTTGGATCTAACTTCCAGATGGATGCTTCTTCCCCAGATGTTTGACCAAATGCTCCAGTGGAGCGGTCTTCATTAATATAGATATTGCCATCATCTGCCCAATCTAAGTTGTCTGGACTACGCAGACCGAAATCAGGATCTGTAAACTGTCCATCACCTGCATCATCTCCATCGTAGAGAATTTCCAGGTCAGCAGTTATGGTGTCACCAAATTCTATGTCAACACTATAAGTTATTCCCCAATCATCATCAGGAAAACGACCGCCCCGACCAGTAGAAGCTAGCACTGCTTCTGTACCATCAGCAGGGTTTGTTGCCACATCTTCAGGACGAGAGAATTGAAAAGCACCTGCTTCTAGTGCTAGTGTATCTTGTTGAAATTGGGTAGCAAAACCTAAGTCATCATAACCCAACTCATCTTGAATGCTGCCATCGCCATCAGTATCCACTGCACTTCCTGCTTGACTTGGGTCGTAGTAATCAATCTCTACAAATGTGCCTGACTCACTGTTTCCTGTTCCGTTAAATCCTGCTGGATCTGGGTTAGTATCTGGGTCTTCTGGGTTTCCATCATCATCTACGACGCTATCTGGAGTATCACCCAGTTCATTATCAGGAACCCAGACATAGAGACTGCCTTGAGCTAAACCGTTACGTTCTAAAAATTCAGCATCTGCACTTGTATCTTTTTCTCCCACATACAAAAGTAGAGGTGCAGCTTCCCGGTCATCTCCTACCAATATCCCTACTTCGTCAGCGTTTCCTGTATCTACCTGAGTCACATTCTCCCAAGCAGCTCTTCCTAACCAGGGAACAGCATGAAGAGTATTATTTTCAATGTCTAAGGCAAATTCAGTTCCACCAAAGGTTTCTTCTCCTGTGAAATAAATGCTATCAACGATACCCGAACCACTTTCAAACTGACTACCTTCAACGTAGATAGAAGAGCATAAACGATTGATTCCTCCAAGTAGCTCGTTTCCTTCATCATCTATTACTACTCCAAATTCTAGGTCAGATGCATCATCTACTACATCACCATTACGATTGATAATAGTGTCATAAGCAACACCAGAATTGGTTACTTCCAGGGTATCCTTATCTATGTCAAAAAAGCTGACCCTAGCACCATTAAGTTCAGTTCCATTAGCTAGAGTGTAGTTATATCCAAGACCGCTCCTGAGCTCGTGGTTTACCAAAGCTCGAACAGTATTGTCATTAAGTTCATAAGCTCCGATACCATCGAGGATTCCGGGAGGAGTGTAATCTTCAATCGTTTCACCAACTGTAAACAGAGGAAAAACTTCATAACTATTAAGACCTGTCATTTGAGCAGGTTGAGTTGTTAATACCATAATTTACACATATCAATTTAGGACAACGAAAAAAGGTTTTCTGTAATTGAATCTTGAAGAGATAATTACTATTAAAAAACCTTATAAATCATATTGTCATAGTGATATTAACGGAAGTATATAAGAAGTATAAGTTTTGGTTAAAGGAAGATTAACGTTATGAAAAAATGAAGTGTTAAGATTTTATGTGGATAAAAAAATAAAAAGAATCTAAGAAAAGCTGATATTCTTTTCAGATAAATGATATGATTAAATCCTTTGATAAATTTTAACAATTTTTATCTATTGTAGATGTAATTGCAACGATTACAAAATATTAGTTAAGTTATCTACATAATCGTTCAAATATATACATATAGCAATCTTAAAATTTAGGTTGTAGTATTTTATCGTATTGTGGGCAAATATTAACCCGGTTTCTACGCTTTTTACACTGATACTACCGGATTTTTATATCATTTGGACTTACGCAAAGAAACCCGGTTTCTATGCTAAATCATTGTTTCTGACAATAAATATATACGAGAAACCGGGTTTCTGGGTTCCTCTGCGTAAGTCCCGATCATATCATGTCCGGTAGCATCGTTTGTGTATAAAATTAAGGTGATAATGGGGAAAAGCTTCTGCTCTCTCCCCCATTTCACGCGGGGGGTAGGGGGGATGCCTTCTGCCTTCCTTCCACTAAAGTCTCATTATTCAACCGGACATGATATTATATAGAATCCGGGTAATTAGTTATCGTATTACTGAGGAGTAATGAGTAATGAGTAATGAGTAATGAGTAAGGAGTAAGGAGTAAGGAGTAATATCAAATCCAGTTGAATACAAGAGTGTATTGTTGGGGGAGATGGGGAGATAGTCCGATTTAATAATGAACATATACTATATAACCGGATTCTATATTATTCTTGCCTGTTCCCTGTTCCCTGTTCCCTGTTCCCTCTTTTCTGGAGATGTCTAATTATTTACCGAAAAATTCAGGTATTAACTGTTCCATCTCCAAAAATGCTGCCACTCGTAAAATCAACGCTTCATTATAAGGTGCAGCAATAATTTGTACTCCCAAAGGTAAACCATTAGTACGGCGAATGGGAACCGACAAAACTGGCAACCCAATAAAAGACAAAGGTTGTGTATACAAACCCAAATTCGGACGCACTAACACCTCCTCCCCTGCAATAGTCATTTTTTCCTGCCCCAATAACGGTGCAACACAAGGAGTAGTAGGAGCCAAAATAATATCTACTTCCTTAAATATTTCCTGAACACAACCTTGATACCAAGTGCGGAAACGTTGAGCTTGGATATACCAATCTCCGGGAATTAAAGCACCTGCCAAAAAGCGATCGCGAGTTGCTGGATCGAAATCTTGGGGACGAGTGCGTAAATTTTCCAAATGCAAATTCGCACCCTCAGCAGCAGTAATAATATAAGCAGCAGCTCGCGCTCGATGTGCTTCGGGTATTGTCACCCGCTGAGTCACACCTAATGCGGACGCCACCTGTTCCACTGCTGCAAATACTTCTGGTTCCCCACCTTTAGCAAAGTGATCGTCAGCAATAGCAATGCGCAAATCTTTAATACCTTGGTTGAGTTGAGGCAAACAACTTTCAGGAGGGCGGTTAGTACAAACTGGATCTCTTGCATCCGCTCCTTGCAAAACATCATAAACCGTTGCAATATCTCCCACAGAGCGAGCAAAAGGTCCAACATGATCTAAACTACTGGCAAACAGAAAAACCCCTGCTCGTGATAAACGTCCATAAGTGGGTTTAAACCCAAAGACACCACACAGAGCAGCAGGTACTCGGATGGAACCGTTGGTATCGGAACCGAGAGTAATGGGTACTAAACCGGCAGCAACGGCAGCAGCAGAACCACCGGAAGAACCGCCGGAGATGCGGGTGATGTCATGGGGATTAGGTGTTGCGCCGTAATGACTATTTTCGGTAACGAAACCGTAGGCGTATTCATCCATATTGAGGGCACCAACTAGGATGGCACCTGCTTCTTTGAGTTTGGCAACAGCGGTTGCATCTTGGGTAGCGGGTGGGTTTTCGGCGTTAATTTTGGCTCCAGCGAGGGTGGTTAAACCTGCAATATCGTAGAGATTTTTGACGGCAAAAGGTACTCCTGCTAAAAGACCGGGATTTTTGCCTTGGGCAATGTCTTTGTCTATTTGTTTTGCCCTATTGAGTGCGCTTTCTGTCGTGATGGCAGTGAAGCAATTTAAAGTTTTGTTGCGGTTATAAATTTGTTCGAGAAATTTGGTTATTAAAGTTTCGGTGGTGGTTTTTTCTGTTTTGATGGCGGAGGCGATCGCTACTGCGTCTGTTTGGTTGAAGTTGATAGTCATTTCAGTTATCAGTTATCAGTTATCAGTTACCGAAAAAATTAAGGTATAAAGCTTCTCCATTCATGGAGAAAAAAGCGGTCGGCAAGCGGAGCAGTCCGTAGGATGGGATGCCGTTTTCGAGTAAGAGAAGAAAAAAAATTCCTTTTATCCCAATCCTCTCCTTTATAAGAAGAGGTAATTATTAATTATTAATTATTAATTATTAATTGTTGAACAGTACCTCCTAATGAATTAGGAATTTTTTGATTTTTTCTCCTTGATATTTAGAGGTTTTAAAACTTAATTATTTGGCAATAAAAAAGGAAGACTTGAGTTGTGTGGGTAAGGGTTTGGAGACCAAACCCCTACTATTAATTAGCAATGTACAATACCCCCCGATCATAGTAACCAAAGGAGGGTTTTACTAATTTCATTTCTCAATTTTTTATTCCCATTTTTCTAAGTCAAATTTTGGTGCAGGTTCTATTTCTGGTGGTAGGGAAAATTCTGTAACTAATTGAGCGATCGCTGCTATTTTTTCCATATTTCCTACTACACCAGGAAGGTGTTCTGAGTGTAATGGTAAATTTATTAATTCTGCCGTTAATTCCACATATTTTTCGATATTTTTCATGTTGATTTTTATCACTGAATTTTTATTCACATTTTTTATGTAAAGCCAACAAACTTAACTTTTGTAGGTATAGTTTCTGCTAATAATTTACCTTCAGAAAATACATACTTTACTGTAGCTCGTTTCCTAATTGCATGAAAGGGATTTTTAGCATCTAAAACTATCAAATTACCTGGTTTTCCTACTTTAATACCATACCTATCCTCCACATCTAAAGTTTTCGCACCATTCCTAGTAATCATTTGATAACAAGCATTAATTTCTGGGATTCCTGTCATCTGACAAATATGCACAGCCATATAAGCTACATCTAACATATTACCAGTACCTAAATTATACCAAGGGTCTTGCACACAATCATGTCCGAAACTAACATTTAATCCATGTTGCCATAACTCTTTAACTCGCGTCACACCACGCCTTTTAGGATAAGTATCAGTACGACCTTGAAGAGTAATATTAATTAAAGGATTAGCAACAAAATTAATTTTAGACTTCTCTAATAAACTCATTAATTTAAAAGCATAAGCATTATTATAAGAACCAAAAGCAGTTGTATGACTAGCAGTAACTTGTGAAGTTAAACCTGTCCGAATTGCACAAGCAGCAACTACTTCTAAAAACCTCGATTGTTCGTCATCTATTTCATCACAATGAATATCAATAAAACAGTCATATTTTTCTGCCAAATCAAAGATATAATGTATAGATTTTACTCCATCTTCCCTAGTAAATTCATAATGAGGAATTCCACCTACACCATCTACTCCTAATTGCAAAGCAGTCTCTAAAAGAGTCAGATTTTCATCTTGACTATAAATGCCATCTTGAGGAAAGGCAACTATTTGTAAATTAATCCAATTTTTGACAGTTTCTTTTACTTCTAAAAGTGCTTGTAATGCTGTTAGTGTTGGTTCGCTAACATCAACGTGAGTTCTAACAAATAATACTCCTTGTTGAGCTTGAGTTTTAAGAGTTTCAATAGCGCGTTTTTTCACATCTTCTAAAGTCAACCTTTGTTTGTATTCAGCCCAAATTTTGATACCTTCAAATAATGTGCCACTTTGATTCCACCGTGGTTTACCTGCAGTTAAAGCACAGTCTAGATGAATATGGGATTCTACAAATGGTGGGGTGACTAATTTTTCTCCAATATCAATTTCTTGTTTTCCCGAAGCAGGAATATCCGTTGAAATAGCAGTAATTCTACCATCATCAATAGCAATATCTACTATTTGCAATTGGTAGTTTGGTAGCAGTAAGCGACAGTTTCGTAAGATTAACTCATAAATTTTATCAGACATAGCATTCTCTGGGTTGATATTTGATAATGTTATAATAGTCTATATTATTTTAGTTAACTAGCTATCAGCTTTTAGAGCTAGACATACAAGTAGAAAAGGAGAAAAAAGAATTACAGTTTTTGCATAAATATTGTTAAATACTAACAACAATTTGAGCAAGACGCTTTAAGATTTGCAAAACTACATAGATATCATCTTGACGATTGAGAGCAAAAGGATAAGACTGACTATAAATAGGTTTATCTTGTTGAATAAGCTTCAAAAAATTAAACTCATTGCCATTAGTCACAAATCCAAAAGCAGGTTTAGTATTATCTTGATTACCTAACATATACGCCAGGGTTTGAGGAATTCCTGCTTCTAGGGAATATTTTGCTCTCTTAGACTCAATAACCATAATCCAAAAATGAGGTGTAAATATCAACAAATCAAGTCTTCCCTTAACAATTGTTCCTTTATCCTCAGAAGTAATTTGCACTTCTTTCTCAGCACTTAAATAAAATGGTGGACGGTAAAAACCTGCTAACTTCAACAAAGGCGATAACACCACCATTTTGACAATAGGTTCTAGGATAGGATATGCCGACAAATGAAAATAATCCTTTTTTACTTCATCTAATACCTGCTTTTCCTCATCTGAGAGTTCGGGCAAATTGTCTTGCCATTCTTGAAAGAATTGGTCATCATTTGTACGTTGAAGACCAAATTTTTCTTGTAATTGGTATAGCTCGATATTTTGAGCTTGGATATTTTCAACCATAGTTTTGTATATTCTTATTTATATTATACATCTCCGCAAAATATGTAGACTTTTTTTCAAAGTAGAGAACAGGGAACAGAAAAGATATTTTCAGTAAAAAGGTACAGAAAATGATTTTATCAGGAAATTTTACAACTCTACTTTATGGTAAATAAAGAGCAAGTTTATTTTCTAGAGATGTCTATTCTACACTCAGCAGTTAGCACTCAGCTAAAAGCTAAAAGCTGAATGCTAAAAGCTGATAGCTAGTTAAACAATTTCTAACTCTAAATTATGACTTTTA
The DNA here is from genome assembly GCF_010672085.1 of Okeania sp. SIO3I5. GTDB lineage: Bacteria > Cyanobacteriota > Cyanobacteriia > Cyanobacteriales > Microcoleaceae > Trichodesmium. Next base: position 17,855 of record NZ_JAAHHT010000106.1, on the reverse strand, counting down.
GCAAAGTCGTGAGTAAAATGATCCACAACATTTGTATCACTTAATTCTAGGTTGTAAAAATCCACAAAATCTTGATCAAAATAAGGACCAGCGTGCCAGGTTCCCACCTCTAATTTAATAAAACAATTCCCAGGAATTTTAAAAGCAACTACATCCTCTAATTTAGGTGCTTCTTCTAAACAAGGTGGAGCAACTGCCATTAACCATTCCTTACCTTCTAGGGAACCTAAACATTGAGTACATTGCACATGACGAGTAATTTTTGTAAACTTTCGACCTTTTTGATTTAACCTCATAATATAGAACCGTGGCGTACCATTTCCTAAACTTAATTGAGCATCATCTTGGTCATATTTTTTGCCATCTTTCCCAGCCCAAATTACTTGCCCAAAAGGTTGAAAATTCTGTAATGTAATTTTCTCGGCAACCAGTTGTTTAACTACTATTGATTTACTCATTTTTTTCTCCATTTTATTATTTTAATTTTATCCAATTTACTCTACAAGTTTTGTAAGGATTCAGCCGTCAGCTATTAGCTAGCCTCCTTACGGATGAACTGCGCAATTCAGCTATTGCTTTTGGTGTAGGTTCAAAGTTGTATCAATCAAGTCAAAATTAAATTTTACTACATAAAGTTGTTAAAGTCTATATTCATTTAAACTCCTTCCTTAAAATCAGGGTCTTATTGCTCTATTGCTGACTGCGAGCTAGCTGAATTCTTAAAGCTATATGAGCAACAATACATCACATATTAGACACATATAATTCTCCCTTAATTTCCCGAAAAATCTACTTTAATCCTTTCTTATTCCTTATTCAAAAGGGTTGAAAAATCGCCTCGGAATATCAATTCTATTTCCCCAATGCAAATGTAGATAAGAAGCATGAACTTGATAAAAATTCCAGCCTTCAAAAGTTGCCTGACTCTGATTTTCTTCCTCATCAACTCGCCACATTTTATATAGTGGTATTGGGGGTGCTTCAGTTAATTCAGAACGATGAAACTCATGCCCATAAACTTTAGTATTTGCTGCTAAAAAAGGAGTATTTATATTCGTAACTGCTTGCCGATATCCTAACTTTAAACTTTTCCCCATTACCGCCGTAGTTGGCAAAATTCCTACCATCTCCCAAGAATTACTATTAAAGTCAATAATTGCCTCAGATAAATACATCAACCCACCACATTCTGCATAAGTCGGCATTCCCAAAATAATTGCTTCCTTAACTGCCTTTCTAACAAAAACATTTTCACTTAACTGTTGAGCAAAAACCTCTGGAAATCCACCGCCAAAATATAAACCTTGTATTCCTTCCGGTAAATTTTCATCTTTTAGCGGACTCCAAAATACTATTTTTGCTCCTAACTCTTCCAAAATATCCAAGTTGTCTTGATAATAAAAATTAAACGCGCGATCGCGAGCCACTCCTATCAAAATTTCCGACCTTTTTTTATCAAAATTCTTGACAACTAATTTCGGGAAATTTATGCTCTTGTCTGGGGAATCTTGCCTAGATAAAAAGTGCAGAGATTCCTCATTCTTAACTTTCAAAATAGGTAGTAATTTTTCCCAATCAAAACAAGTCTTTGCTAAATCAACCAAATTATTAATTATCCTATCTAAATTCGGTATTTCATCAGTAGGAATTAAACCCAAATGTCGGTCAGGAATACTAATATTTTGATGCCGTCTGAAAACCCCAAGTACAGGTAAATTTATATATTCTAAAGAATTTTGTAGTAGTTGTAAGTGGCGATCGCTCCCCACCCGGTTCAGTATCAAACCAGCAAAATTAATAGTAGAATCAAAAGAAACAAAACCATGAGCGATCGCTGCCACAGAAGCAGACAACCGACTGCAGTCAAGCACCAACAAAACAGGCAAATTCAGCAACCGGGAAATATGAGCAGTAGAAGCAAAATCAGGAAAGCACTTATCACTATCATCTTCTCCCCCCCTTTCAAAGGGTGGTAAGGGGGGATTAAATCCCCCCCTTTCAAAGGGTGGTAAGGGGGGATTAAATCCCCCCCTTTCAAAGGGTGGTAAGGGGGGATTAAATCCCCCCCTTTCAAAGGGTGGTAAGGGGGGATTAAATCCCCCCCTTTCAAAGGGTGGTAAGGGGGGATTAAATCCCCCCCTTTCAAAGGGTGGTAAGGGGGGATTAAATCCCCCCCTTTCAAAGGGGGGTAAGGGGGGATTGCAAAACCTCACCCCATCAAACAAACCCATCACCCCCTCCACTAAAGCACAATCAACATCCTGAATATTACGCCCAAAACATTGTTGCACATAAACCTCAGAAGTCAAAACTGGGTCTAAATTCCGACAAGGTTTACCCGTCACATACTGATGAAACATCGGATCAATGTAATCAGGTCCCACCTTAAATGATTGCACCTTAAGATGTTGCCGTTTTAAATAAGCTAGTAACGCCAACGTAACAGTTGTTTTACCAACACCACTACGTTCCCCCGCAACTATTAAACTCAATATTTCCCCCTTTTTTAACTCACAAAAATTAATATAGCGCTACTTGAATCGGGAATAGGGAATAAGGAATAAAGAATAGTAAACTGTCACAGGGTTTTTCTTATAGGGAAATGCTCCGCAAACAGGATTTATAAATGTCCTAATCTTTGCTTCGAGTGCTATATCAAATCCAACTGAAAAGTCCTCCGCAGCATGAGAGGAAGCAATTTCAGGGGTAGCGCAAGATTGCTTCCTTCTGCTGCGTTCCAGTCACAATGACCTGCAATAACTAATTATAGGGAGAGGAGTCAGGAATCAGGAGTCATATCATGTCCGTTGGTATCGTTTGTGTAAAAACTGGGGAAATATTTACCGTCATGTAAGGTTTTTCCTTGTCTTGTAGGGGCGAACGGCCGTTCGCCCCTACTTCTCCCTTACCTTCTCTATACAATACCGATGCTACCGGACATGATATCAGGAGTCAAGAGGGAAGAGGAGGGAATTTTAAGCTATAAGGAGGAGAAAGTTTTTTGGTCGCGTAAGCGGAAGGTCGTTCTATCTCGCTCTGATCCGGACATGATATTAATTCTAAGTTTCAAAGAAATCATATTCCCTTGAATACTTGACTTTTTTCAAGATATTACTACTTGTACACCACTACCATATTTTTTAATATATCCCACACTCCCCACACCCCCCACACCCCCCACACTCCCCACACCTCCCACACCTCCCACACTTCCCACACTTCCCACACTCCCTCTTAGGAAACACCTTCCTCCTCATATATTTCATGCTCTCGGTTGATAAAAATCTCCGCCAATGCCTGATAAGCTTCCGCCCAAGCAGCTATCACTTCTGGCGTTGCCACCTCTCCCAAAACATCCTGCATAGCTTGCAACATACATTCTCCCACCATTGGATATTGTTCTGGTTGTACATGAGTTTGCACATGACGGTGAGCAATTTTTTCAACCGCTGATTTTAAAGCAGGCAAATCATCAATATGAGTAGCATAAGCATAAACTGCAGTTGCTAACTTTGCTGGTTGAGAACCATCCGCTTGAGCAGACATATTAAATTGCTCTTTAACTTCAGGATGATTTTGAAACATTATTTCATACATCCGAGTAGTAATTTCCTTGCCCTGTTTTTGGAGAATAGGAGCTGTAGATTTAACAATCTCAATTGTTTTTTGACTGACCATATATATTGTTAGTAATTGAATCTCAATATAATTTTATCTGGCAATAATTTACCACTGAATAAAATCAACTTTTTCTTTATATCTTTACTTTATATAATGCACCCTTTTGTTCTCTCTAAGTGATACTGTTCCACGGAAGTCATGCATTGAGTGCTAATGATACTCAAAAGTCAAAAGTAAAATTTTATAGGCTCGAAACTTTGACGCGCTTAGTAATTTCAGGAAATTATTTCAAATCTAAAACTTGAAAGTATTTGTGACATCTTTAAAGTGAATTGATATCAGAATATTTTTTATTCCCCTAATCCCTACTCCCTACTCCCTACTCCCTACTCCCTACTTCCTAAATTTTGATTGAGATTTAATAATTTTTGAGGCTTCTTGTAAAAGTAAATCTTGCTCCTTTTTGATTTTTTCCAACCTAGTCAAAATCTGCATTAATCTTTGGCGATTATTTATAATTTTATTTCCAGAATCCATTAATGTTAAATTTTTACCTAAATCAGTTGCGTTATAAAACTTTTTATTCGTAAATTTTGCCTCTACAGAAGTAGATTTATTACCCAAGCTCCAAATACTCTTAAAAACTTTGAAGGGGCTAGTTAAAATAAATAAAAATAATGACTTTCCTAAATTACTAACTACCTGCAACAATCCTAACAATATCAATATTAAAAACAAACCAACTACTAATGTAATTAAAGGATGATTTAATAACCAAACCATCAAAGGATGAGAGTTGACCCATTCTGCAATAGCAGGAGAAAAATAACTTTCAATCAATTCATTAATTCGATAACTAAAATTTTCCCTTGTGTGGATCATATTGTCAGCAACTTCAGCTACACTTTGTACAGCTTGGTTAGTAGTAGTAGTAGCAGTATCAGTCAATTTTTGAGTTGTTTCAACCAAAACTTCCTTTGTCTGTGCAGTTATTTCTGAAATACTACTTACAGCACTGTTCTTAGTTTTAGAAATCACTTCAAGACTTTGATTTTTAGCTTCACTAATACTATTAACTGATTGATTAGCTAATTCAGATAAAGAATTTTTAGCTGCTTCCGTTCCTTCAGAAATATACTCTTTGACTCGATCGCTTTTTTCAACCAAAAAATCTTTAGTCTGATTAAAACTTTCAGATATATTAGGTAATCCTATCTTCATATTTATCTATTTATTAATACTAAATTCATGCTTATGCAGTTACATCTTAATTTGTGATTTATTCCTAAAATAAAAAATGATAAATTCCATAAATTCTACAAATTAAATCTTTTTTCCTGTTCCCTGTTCCCTATGTCGTGACTGTAGCAATATAGCAGTCGAAGCAAAGGTTAGAACAGTTATAAATCCTGAAACCCTTTGATATAAAATCCGGTTATACAGTAATCGCAAAATTACTTCCTCAACTAAAATATGTTAAGCATGAATACGAATTTAAAAATTTATGCATTTTCATTTCCTTTCTTACTCCTGTAGGGGCGATTCACGAATCGCCCCTACGACTCTTTACTCCTTACTCCTCAGTAATACGATAACTAATTACCCGGATTCTATATGACAGTTTACTATTCCCTATTCCCTAGGGCGTAGCCCTAAAAAATAAAAACCTCACCTACTTGAGGCGAGGTCTTTAAAAAATTTTAGCAATAAACGAGCTACATACAATGACTAGATATTAGTCAAGGTTAGTCATAGATAATACCGGTTCAGTTTCACGGTTGAGACCCTTCTCAAAACCACCCTCAGCAGCACGAGCGCGACCTGCGTGCCATAAGTGACCAATTAAGAAGAAGAAACCAAGAATGAAGTGAGCAGCAGCTAACCAAGCACGAGGGTTAACATAGTTAAACCCGTTAATATCAGTAATAATACCACCTACAGAGTTGATGGAACCATTAGGAGCATGAGTCATGTACTCAGCAGCACGACGAACTTGCCAAGGCTGAATATCGTTCTTCAGTTTATTCAAGTCTAGACCATTAGGACCACGAAGAGGCTCTAACCAAGGACCACGGAAGTCCCAGAAACGCATTGTTTCACCACCGAAAATAATTTCACCAGTAGGAGAGCGCATTAAGTATTTACCAAGACCAGTAGGACCTTGAGCAGAACCAATATTAGCACCTAATTTTTGGTCACGGACTAAGAATACAAAAGACTGAGCTTGAGAAGCTTCAGCATTAGTAGGGCCATAAAATTCGCTAGGATAAGCAGTGTTGTTAAACCATACGAAAGACGCAGCAATTAAACCCATTATAGACAAAGCACCTAAACTGTAGGAGAGATAAGCTTCTCCAGACCAGATGAAAGCGCGACGTGCCCAACCGAAAGGCTTAGTGAAAATATGCCAAACACCACCAAAGATACAAGTTAGGCCGATCCAGATATGACCGCCGATTATATCTTCCATGTTATTAACACCGATGATCCAGCCTTCTCCACCAAAAGGTGCTTTGACCAGATAACCAAAGATAATAGCAGGATTAAGAGTAGGGTTACTAATTACCCGTACATCACCACCACCTGGTGCCCAAGTATCATATACACCACCAAAGAACATGGCTTTGAAAACCAACAAAAGTGCGCCACAACCCAATAAGATTAAGTGGTAGCCAATAATGTTAGTCATCTGGTTCTTATCTTTCCAGTCATATCCGAAGAAATTAGAATATTCTTCTAGAGTATCTGGGCCACGAACGGCATGATAGATACCGCCCAAACCAAGAACGGCAGATGAAATTAGGTGTAAAACACCTACTACAAAGTATGGGAAAATGTCAACTATTTCACCACCAGGACCCACACCCCAGCCTATAGTAGCAACGTGGGGCATGAGAATTAAGCCTTGTTCATACATTGGCTTTTCTGGGACATAGTGAGCAACTTCAAACAACGTCATTGCTCCTGCCCAGAATACAATTAGACCTGCGTGGGCGACGTGAGCACCAAGCAGTTTACCAGACAGATTAATTAGACGGGCGTTTCCAGACCACCAAGCAAAACCGGTAGATTGTTGGTCACGACCCCCCATCATAGAATTAGATACCGTTACCACGCGGTAAAACCTCCTAAGGGAATACTAAGTTTTGATGTAGCTGATTTTGAGGAGCTATCCAAGTTTAGATGCCCTACATCAGCAAAATGTTTTTGGTATAAAATGTTTGAAACTCTGGAGCTTCGTCTGCTGAATACCTTTCTGCTTTCTAAATCATAGTACGATTTGACATCCTCCCGACGCTGACCTGCACCTGTAGCGCGGGTCTTCAACCAACGTTGAGATAAAATTGCCCGCTTAAGGGTGAGGCTTTAAAGCCAATTTCGGTAAATACTTACCTATTTTGACTAAACGGGTGATTTTAATCAGAGTTTAGGCAGAAGCCAATCAGACTAAATCTACTGTTTAGAAAGATGAATGACCAGAGGCCATATTTTGCTTTGTTAAACAAGTTAACATAAGTATATATAGGTTTAATAAATTTGGCAATTAATCGTCTATCCCCAGGTAGGTAATTTCAGTTATCAGTTATAGCGCTAGGGAACAGGGAACAGGGAACAGGGAACAGGGAACAGCCGACTTTCAAAGGCATTCAGGATTTAGAAATGTCCTAACCTTAATGCGTAGTGCTATATCAGTTATCAGTATCTCTGGCGCTCACCATTGGGATTTAAATAATTAACTGAACCAAATATTTCTCTTGGTCGATTGGATGCTTAGGTAACCCATCCATCCCTAGACCGCTTTTTTCTCTCCTTAAAAGGGACTATGCTTTATAAACATCTTTCTTAACATAAAACTTGGGCATTAGACCTTAGTTTTTGGTCAAATTAATTTGAGCTTTACTTTAGATTTTAGATATAAATTATAAATATAGATTTAATAAATCTAAAAAATTTTAAAATCAAGAAAAGTATTATGGAATGTTTATGACTACTGAAACTTCAACAGGCGATCGCCTACTGCATCAAGAAATTATCGGTTCTCGTCGTCTCAGCAATTACTTCTGGGCCATAACTGTGACGATGGGAGGGATCGGCTTTCTCTTATCAGGAATCTCTAGCTATTTGAAAGTTAATCTATTAATTATTGCCGACCCTACCCAGCTCAGTTTCTTACCCCAGGGAATAGCTATGGGCTTTTATGGGCTGCTCGGTACAATATATGGAATATTTTTGTGGTTAACAATGATTTGGGATGTTGGCGGTGGCTACAATGAGTTTAACCAAGAAAAAGGCCAGATTATGATTTTTCGTAGGGGATTTCCTGGTAAGAACCGTAAAGTAGAATTTAATTGTACTACTGAAAATGTCCAATCAATTAAAGTAGATATTAAAGAAGGTATCAATCCTCGTAGAGCTATCTATCTCCGCCTCAAAGATAGTCGGCAAATACCCCTTACCCGTGTAGGTGAACCATTGGCCTTGTCAAAATTGGAAAATGAAGCTGCTCAACTTGCAAAGTTTCTGCAAGTTCCTTTGGAGGGGTTATAGTAGAATTTAGAATTTAGAATTTAGAATCTAGAATCTAGAATTCAGAATTCAGAAGTAATCTCTGAATAAGTTGGAAAATTTCAAAATGTTTCCATGAAATGCTTAGTTTTGCTTCAGTCAAACCAGAATCTTGAGAATTGAGAATTGAGAATTCAGAAGTAATCTCTGAGTAAGGAATGAAAATTTCAAAATGTTTCCATGAAATGCTTAGTTTTGCTTCAGTCAAACCAAAATCTTGAGAATTGAGAATTGAGAATTCAGAAGTAATCTCTGAGTAAGGAATGAAAATTTCAAAATGTTTCCATGAAATGCTTAGTTTTGCCTCAGTCAAACAAGAATCTTGAGAATTGAGAATTGAGAATTCAGAAGTAATTTCTGAGTAAGGAATGAAAATTTCAAAATGTTTCCATGAAATGCTTACTGTTGCCTCAGTCAAACCAGAATCTTGAGAATTGAGAATTGAGAATTCAGAAGTAATTTCTGAGTAAGGAATGAAAATTTCAAAATGTTTCCATGAAATGCTTACTGTTGCCTCAGTCAAACAAGAATCTCCCGTTATAATTTTTGATTTAACGATGAGAGTCTCAAAAAATCAATATTGAATTATTAGTGAAAATGCCAAGAAAAATTAGCCAGTCGTTATTGCTACTGTTCGTATGTGTAACTTTATTAGTGACAGGATGTACTGCTAACTCAACTACTCCTAATACGGAAGTTTCTAACCAAACTTCATCAAGTCAAACACAATTAGCTAATAAGTATAGTTACTTGCCTAAGCTCAACGGTAAAGCAACAGTAGTGATGACTGTTAATGCTTCTCCTATAACAATAGAAGTAGATGGCACGAATGCACCTATTACAGCAGGTAATTTTGTGGATCTAGTTCAAAAAGGGGTTTATGATGGATTAGCATTTCACCGGGTAGTGCGTGAACCTCAACCTTTTGTAGTTCAGGGTGGCGACCCTCAAAGTAAAGACCTTAATGTACCTTTAAAGAATTTAGGTACAGGAGGTTTTATCGATCCAACAACTTCTACCAGGCGTTATATCCCTCTGGAAATTAAACCTCAAAAAGCTACTGAACCAGTTTACAGCAAAACTTTGGAAAGTGTTGGTATTCAGCAGCAACCTCTTTTATCTCATACAAGAGGTGCTGTGGCAATGGCTCGCTCTCAGCTTCCTGACTCTGCTTCTTCCCAATTTTATTTTGCTTTAACTGACCTTCCTTTCCTAAATGGTAACTATGCAGTATTTGGGTATGTGACACAAGGGATGAAAGAAGTTGTTGATAATATTGAGGCAGGCGATCGCATTGAGTCTGCTAAAGTAGTCGAGGGTTTGGAAAATTTAACTATACCCAACAGAAGTTAAAAGTCAAAATTCAAAAGGATGAATCTTAGACTAGGAAATTTTTTTCCAACTATTCCTTGTTCCCTCACAGGAGTGCGCGTTCCCTCTCTTGGTCAGCATTCCGCAAGGGAGCTGTCGGCGACGCGGGGTCTGACCGCAAGCGAGCTGTCGCCGACGCGGGGTCGCACCGCTGTTCCTTACTATATAACTTAACTGTGAAAGTTGTAGTTACGGGTATTGGTTTAATTTCTGCTTTGGGAAACCTCGAACAAAGTTGGGAAAGGTTACTCAAGGGTAAGTCTGCTATTGAGTTACATCAACCTTTTGCAGAACTACCTCCCCTACCTTTGGGTATCATTGATTCTCAGCCTGTCGATCTAACTAGGTTAACTAACCAAGTTGTGGAAACTGCTGTCAAATCTTCGGGTTTGACACTTCCACTATCTGAATGTGGTGTAGTCATAGGTTCGAGTCGTGGCTATCAAGGTATGCTGGAAAAATTGGCAAAAAAGCAGTTGACTGGAAATAGTCAGCCAAATAATCTGGAAAAAGATTCCAGTTCTTTTATCGATCTGTTGCCACATCAACCTGCTATTCTTACTGCCAATTATATCGGTACAAAAGGCACTGTTTTGGCTCCAATGGCTGCTTGTGCGACGGGAATATGGGCGATCGCTCGTGCTGTAGAGTTAATTGAAGTTGGTCAATGTCAACAGGTTATTGCAGGCGCTGTGGAATCTCCTATTACGCCTCTAAGTATAACAGGATTTAGAAAAATGGGAGCTTTGGCTCAAACAGGTGCTTATCCTTTTGACTGCAGTCGGGAGGGGTTAGTTTTGGGGGAAGGAGCAGCTATTTTTGTATTGGAGTCTGGGGAGTTTGCACGGCAAAGATCGGCTAAAATTTATGGTGAAATTCGGGGTTTGGGTTTGACAAATGATGCAAGTTATGGTAATGCACCGGATTTGAATGGTAAAAGTGCAATGTTAGCGATCGCTCAATGTTTAACAAGAAGCGGTTTATCTGCGGAAGATATTGATTATGTTCATGCTCACGGAACGGCAACAGAATTAAACGATCGCCACGAAGCTAATTTAATTCAGAAAATTTTTCCTCAGAAAGTGGCGGTTAGTTCGACAAAGGGGGCGACGGGTCATACATTGGGAGCATCTGGAGCATTGGGTGCTGCATTTTGTTTGATGGCGATCGAACATCAGGTTTTGCCTCCCTGTGTGGGATTAAATGAGTCAGAATTTGATTTAGACTTGGTTAGGTATGCTCGTCAGTCTCAGGTGGAAAATGTTTTATGTTTGAGTTTTGGGTTTGGGGGGCAAAATGCTGCGTTGGTGTTGAGTAAGGTGTAGCGGAGGAGTTAGTTAGAAGTTTCAATCCCTAATAGGGATTTTTAGTTGTTTAAACATAGTAGAATTCTTCTACATTGATATCGAAGTTTAGGTTTCAATCCCTAATAGGGATTTTTAGTTGTTTAAACAAATTTGATAATATATATTTCACTTTATATGAGTTTCAATCCCTAATAGGGATTTTTAGTTGTTTAAACAGCCTACATACAACTCTCATACAGATGGAAAAATGTTTCAATCCCTAATAGGGATTTTTAGTTGTTTAAACCGCAGAACTTTATAAACCTTATCATATTTAGTTTTCGAGGTACATTTGCGCGAATCAACTTTATCTTACAATAAACCATCAAAAAATTGCAATACCCTTCCCGATAAAAATTCGTCAAACCATTGCCAAACAAAGCTTTCAGATTTTGCGCGAATCTCCTGCTAGACTCAATCGCCCTCAATCCCTTACCCACCAACAATTTCAACCACCTATTTTCCCTTACCCCCGCTGTACAGCTACCCATCGGCGCAAAAATCCTCCTATTCCACAAAAAATATAGTATTGTCCCTCATATCTGGCCTACCAATCTGTCCTACTTTCCATATTAACAAATTGTTATCCTGTTAGTAAGTGAGGTATGATTATGACGAAATTTCAAGAATTAGATATTGTTGCATTAACTGAGGATAGACAAACAACTCCTCCATGAAACAGGAAAATCTATTACTTTATATAGAGGACAAGTAGGAACAATTGTTATGGAATACGATAATAATGTTTTTGAAGTAATTTTTCTGATAATGATGGAACAACTTATGCAATGGAAACTATTCCAGGTAATCAAATAATGCGATTACATTATGAATTAGTGGAAGTTGTTGTTTAATCCTCGTAAATGTTTAGCTATTAATTATTTTTAAGGAGTTGATAATGTCTGTAGAATTATTGCGACGACTATTTACTGTAGATCAGTATTATAAAATGCTGGAAGCAGGAGTATTTAATGAAAATGAACGAGTAGAATTAATCAGAGGAGAAATTATAAATATGTCCCCTATGGGTATTCGTCATTCAGCTTGTGTAGACCGTATTAACGAACTATTTTTTTTGCGTTTAGTAAAATCTGTTATTGTGAGAATTCAAAATCCTGTAAGGTTGAATAATACTTCTGAACCACAACCAGATGTAAGTTTGTTGCAACGACGACCAGATTTTTATGAGACTCAACAACCTCAACCGGAAAATGTATTTCTCCTCATTGAAGTGTCAGATACAACAATTAAATATGACAGAGAAGTAAAAGTTCCTTTATATGCTGAGAATAATATTGTTGAAGTTTGGTTGGTGAATCTGACTGAAAGATGTCTGGAAGTTTACCGACAACCTACAGCGAATGGTTATGAAATTGTGCAGACTTTTCAAAGGGGTGAAACTGTGACAATTCAAGCTTTGCCTAATGTCACTTTTACTGTTGATGAAATATTAGGAGATTGATGAAATTTTTCAATATTAGTTACTCAATAATATCTGATTTTTTTCTTTTAAAAGATTAGCAAAAAAAGCTTTTATCTAAAACAAAAAAAAAAAATAGGTGAACGCTTAATAAAATTATTCTCAAGGAGTTGATAATGTCTGTAGAATTATTGCGACGACTATTTACTGTAGAGCAGTATTATAAAATGCTGGAAGCAGGAGTATTTAATGAAAATGAACGAGTAGAATTAATCAGAGGAGAAATTATCAAAATGTCTCCTATGGGTTATCATCATGCAGGTCGTCTGAATCGTCTTAACGAACTGTTCTTTTTACGTTTAGCACAGACTGTTACTATCGGAATTCAAGTTCCTGTAAGATTGAATAATACTTCTGAACCACAACCAGATGTAAGTTTGTTGCAACGACGACCAGATTTTTATGAGACTCAACTACCTCAACCAGAAAATGTATTTCTCCTCATTGAAGTTTCAGATACAACAATTAAATATGACACAGAAGTAAAAGTTCCTTTATATGCTGAGAATAATATTGTTGAAGTTTGGTTGGTGAATCTGACTGAAGAATGTCTGGAAGTTTACCGACAACCTACTGCAAATGGTTATGAAATTGTGCAGACTTTTCAAAAGGGTGAAACTGTGACTATTCAAGCTTTGCCTAAAGTAACTTTTACTGTTGATGAAATATTAGGAAATTAACAGAAATTTTCAGTTAGAATATTTAGAATAAATATAATTTTTCATACAAACAAATTCATAGGATTATTTTCAAGGAGTTAATAATGGCTGTAGAATTATTGCGACAACTATTTACTGTAGACCAGTATTATAAAATCCTGGAAGCAGGAGTATTGACTGGAAATGAACGAGTAGAACTAATCAGAGGAGAAATTATCAAAATGTCCCCTATGGGTATTCGTCACCCCGCTTGTGTGAAATGTCTTACCGAACTTTTCATTTTGCGTTTAGCACAAACTGTTACTGTGGGAGTTCAAGATCCTGTAAGATTGAATAATACTTCTGAACCACAACCAGATATAAGTTTGCTGCAACGACGACCAGATTTTTATCGGACTCAACAACCTCAACCAGAAAATGTATTTCTCCTTATAGAAGTGTCAGATACAACAATTAAATATGACACAGAAGTAAAAGTTCCTTTATATGCTGAGAATAATATTGTTGAAGTTTGGTTGGTGAATCTGACTGAAGAATGTCTGGAAGTTTACCGACAACCTACTGCAAATGGTTATGAAATTGTGCAGACTTTTCAAAAGGGTGAAACTGTGACTATTCAAGCTTTGCCTAATGTAACTTTTACTGTTGATGAAATATTGGGAGATTGATAAAAACTACAATAAAATTGCTGAATCTAATGGAATAAATAGTCTGTAATGAGAAGAACTGGAAAATTTTGAAGCGATCGCGATCGCCTCACAGTTAAATCAGTTTTATAGCAGGGAACAGGGAACAGGGAACAGGGAACAGTTCGAAAAGTATTTCCTAGTCTAAGATTCATCATCAGTCCATGTCCTAACCAATTCTTTCTTAGCTATAGAAAAAGAAGAAATGCGCAGGGGATAAGTCCACCTACGCACTGCAACTTTATCTTTTCCAATTATACCCGCTAGCAGAATCTACTGTAGCTTCAGCTAACGGAGTATTAATTTAGTAGATTTTTGTGATTTTTTTAAGTTGAGCAAAGATTGATTAATATCAAAATTGCCCACCCCAGCAATCTGATTTTTTCAGCGTTGTTGATTTTGGGCTGAAACTCTATCTATGTCAATTTCACAAGCCGTTCAATTTTGATAGTGATTGTTGTGGGTGTCATACCAATGTTTGTAGTTGTTCTGTGACAAGGTTTTGTCTAACTACTGGCTGTGCTGTCGGTGCTGGTTTTATTAGTCAGTGCAAGTTTTATGTAAATTCCATGCACTTGACCAAGCCCAACCTTCTACAGGTCCATAGGCCTCAGGAGATTGATTGCACCAGCCACCCTCAGGATGTGGTTTGCACTGGTATAGGTTACCGTCTGTACCTTGAACAATTGTTTCTCCAGATACATAGCTTCCTATACCGTCTGGGTAAACATAGTCATAATCGCCACACTCACCTGCTTCTTCCTTGTTAACAACTACTTCCACGCTATCAGTATCTGTCTTATCGCCATTGCTGACTTCCAGAGTAAACTGATAAGTGTCAGACTTGCTACTAGGCAATGGTGCATCAAAAGATGGTGTTGCCGTTGTGGGATTCATAAGGCTGACTGAAGGACCTGATGATTGTGTCCAACTATAAGTAATTGGTTTGTCATTAGGGTCGTAAGATCCTGTTCCATTCAAATGTACTGTTGCAGGTCCAGTGATAGTCTGATTTGAACCAGCATCAGCAACAGGTGCCTTGTCACCTGGATCGGGTGGAATCAGTCCTGTGATATCCTCGCAAGTTTCCCGATCAATATTCTCACCACAGAAGTAGAAATCTTCCATATCGATGTTTGATTCGATTACTTCATAACCTGCACCTTCATGAGCAGCATTGGCTAACAGACCAGCATCTTGATCTATTGTCCAGGTGAAAATACCTCCCAGGTTTTGCTCATCAGCATATTTACTTTTAACATACACAGAACGTGGCGTATCTATGGACATAAAGACACCGCTAGTATCGCTGTGAAGATAATCAGCATTAGCCTCAGCATCGGTATAGATGTGATAGCCATTTTTACCCGCTTGATTCTCGGGATCGAAGTAGTTATAAAGCACATCGTTGTACTCGCTAGCGAGAGGATCGAATGTACCTATTGCTTCTTGACCTTCTGGTATTATGCGAAAAGTACCTATAAGAGGAGAATGATCCGTAATGTGGGCATCTAGAGCATTACGACTATAAGCAGCATAGCCAATATAGACTTTCCTCATATCGACGCCGTGACCACGTAAATAATCGACAGATTCCTCTATTGAGTTTTGATTTTCTGGTGCTTCACCGTTTTCGTATGCCTTAAGATTGGTTTGGTGTGCTAATGCAGGTGCCCAGTTTCCACCAAAAAAGTCGTAAGTCATGACGTTGATGCCATCAAGACCAACTTGAAAGAGTTGGGGAATGTTGGAATCTGCCATTTTTTCTGGAACAGCTGAAGCAGCGATACTGATTTTCTTATCGCTCATTCCGTGGCTATCCAGATAATTACGCAATTCTCCCATAAACAAGACATAGTTTTCACCATCATTAGGACTCCCAGGATCTAAGCCACCGCCTCCTGGATACTCCCAGTCAACATCAACTCGACCAAACATTGGGAAACGCTCAAAAACTTCGCCAATACTTTCGATCAAAGTTGTACGACGACTTGGACTAGCTACTATACCAGAGAATGGACCACTCATTGTCCAACCACCTATGCTAAAAGCAAGTTCGAGATCGTGACCCAAAGCTTTCGCTTCGTTTTGGAGCCTATATAGACCACCAAGTGCACCAAAAGCCCGGCCTGCTTCTATCTTGCTTTGATACATATAGGGTTCGTAAACGCCACCTTGGCCAATGTCATATCCTCCTCCATCACCCCATTCCTGCTGAGTGAACTTGTTATTACGCCAGGCAGCTATATCTCCCCAAAGGTCGATAAAAGTCGCATGGTCTAGGCCATATCCCATTTGGTTACAAGCTGTTTGGACTATACTAGCTTTCTCACCTTGATCTCCACAAATTCCCAAGAAACCAATAACAATTTGATCGTAGGCTAATGGATTTACTTTGTCCATGTCGTATCCACGACCTGCCAAACTTGGGTCTGTCAAATTATCTAAACGACCGTCATATTGAGACCAATCAGTGTAGTATCCAAAGACTTTTGGCTTGCTAGAATCATCTCTGTAGGTGTTAAAAACTGTCTTCAGAACTCGAGCTGAAGTTAGGTTTTTTAGATCTGTGGAGGTTTCAGCCTCAAAACCTATCTGATTGTATGTGTCTTCAGTTCCTTGGTCTATTTGAGTCAATTCAGACGGACCGTTAGACGTATTGGACTGAAAATTATGCCAAGCTGCCGGAATGATAGGAGAGCTCATAGAAGAACCATCCTTAGTTATTGCCATCGCAGGTAGCATTCCTATCCCTAAATTACTAAAGAAAAAGAAAGCTATGGAGAGCAATACAGTAATTACTTGAAATTTTCGTTTCATTCTGTATGTCCTTTTTTCGGCCTTTTTGGAGTTATCCATCTTTGTTACCAAGATAAACAATACAGTATTTTTAATTGATTTTTCACTCCTCAAAAAAAAATTTTGCTTGCTTATACCAATTTCATAAATGTTTGCTACAAATATCTAGTTTTTTTTTCAGGAGTCAGGAGTCATAATAAATAGCTTTTTAGCCATTATTAGTTCATAAATTATTAAATTAGTCAAAGTAATATCTCCTGTTCAGTCTTTTTATTGCCCTGATTATTTGTAACATTATTTTTTTGAAATTGGTATTGATTGCACAAGTAAAATCATTTGTCAACCTGATAAAACTTATGAATATTTCCTACCCACAAAAGTAAAATTAGGAATGAGAATTAAATAATATCCAAAGTTTTTGTATAGAAGTATTGCACTGAAATACTTCTGTTTAGGAAATCTGGAAGTTAATAAATCCTCATTTCTTAGTAGATTGAATGTATCAGAAAATATAAAAAGGAGATAGGGAACAGGGAACAGGGAACGGGGAATAGGGAATAGGGAATAGGGAATAGGGAATAGCGAATAAGGAGGAAGAAATCAACATAAATATTTGTCGCTTAAAAAGTCTCGGAATATATGTACTGAATACTTCTTTATCTACCAAGTTTCAATCTCTTGAATTATTACCGCTTTTAGATTCACATCACAAGTTATGCTCTGTTAATACTTATTTGACAAACAGTCTCTTAGTAGATTGTCAGATATCTATTAATAAACAGCAAAATCAGTAATCTTGCGTCGCTCAGGTGTTTTGAAAGCAAGTACAATTTACTGATCAGGTATACCTAAATTAACAATTTCATTTGCGACACCCTCTTCTGTAAGATATTCTTGTATCCAAATTTTTTGGTTGATCATGTCGAGATAAATTAAAGTTCCATAAATTCGTCTACTATTTTGCCAACTTATTTCTATTAGTAATCAGGACTTACGCATAACCACTATATATAGCGAACGGCCGTTCGCCCCTACACCTGGTGTATAATTTGCTATTTTGCGTAAGTCCTGAGTAATATCAAATCCGTTTAATTGCACACACAATCAAGCGCCAAAGCGTAAATGAGTAATGAGTAAGGAGTAAGGAGTAAGGAGTAAGGAGTAATATCAAATCCGGTTGAATACAAGAGTGTATTGTTAGGGGAGATGGTCCGATTGTCCGATTACTGAGGAGTAATGAGTAATGAGTAATGAGTAATGAGTAAGGAGTAAGGAGTAAGGAGTAAGGAGTAAGGAGTAATATCAAATCCGGTTGAATACAAGAGTG
>NZ_JAAHHT010000105.1 GCF_010672085.1 Okeania sp. SIO3I5 | reverse complement strand
AAGTTAGTCTCTACGGTCGGATTAATTTCAGTTTCTACCTCAGAATTTCCTGGCTTTGACTCTAGCAAATCTAATAAACTAGAATTAGAATTGTTGCCGATGTCTGCTAATTTCTTGGAGTTTGGATGAAATTTTTCAGTATCTTTCTCCTCCAAAATAATTGACTGTTGAAAGTTAGTCTCTACGGTCGGATTAATTTCAGTTTCTACCTCAGAATTTCCCGATTTTGACTCTAGCAAATCTAATAAACTAGAATTAGACTTTCCTAATTCTCCTGATTTTTTCGACTCTGGATTGAATTTTTCACTATCTTTATCTGCCAGAATAATTGATTGTTGAAAGTTAGTCTCTACGGTCGGATTAATTTCAGTTTCTACCTCAGAATTTCCTGGTTTTGACTCTAGCAAATCTAATAAACTAGAATTAGAATTGTTGCCGATGTCTGCTAAATTTTTCGAGTCTGGATGAAAATTTTCAGTATCTTTCTCCTCCAGAATAATTGACTGTTGAAAGTTAGTCTCTACGGTCGGATTAATTTCAGTTTCTACCTCAGAATTTCCTGGCTTTGACTCTAGCAAATCTAATAAACTAGAATTAGATTTGTTGCCTAAACTAGAATTAGAATTGTTGCCGATGTCTGCTAAATTTTTTGAGTCTGGATGAAAATTTTCAGTATCTTTATCCTCCAGAATAATTGACTGTTGAAAGTTAGTCTCTACGGTCGGATTAATTTCAGTTTCTACCTCAGAATTTCCTGGCTTTGACTCTAGCAAATCTAATAAACTAGAATTAGAATTGTTGCCGATGTCTGCTAAATTTTTCGAGTCTGGATGAAAATTTTCAGTATCTTTATCCTCCAGAATAATTGACTGTTGAAAGTTAGTCTCTACGGTCGGATTAATTTCAGTTTCTACCTCAGAATTTCCTGGTTTTGACTCTAGCAAATCTAATAAACTAGAATTAGAATTGTTGCCTAAACTAGAATTAGAATTGTTGCCGATGTCTGCTAATTTCTTGGAGTTTGGATTGAATTTTTCAGTATCTTTATCCTCCAAAATAATTGACTGTTGAAAGTTAGTCTCTACGGTCGGATTAATTTCAGTTTCTACCTCAGAATTTCCTGGCTTTGACTCTAGCAAATCTAATAAACTAGAATTAGAATTGTTGCCGATGTCTGCTAAATTTTTTGAGTCTGGATGAAATTTTTCAGTATCTTTCTCCTCCAAAATAATTGACTGTTGAAAGTTAGTCTCTACAGTCGGATTAATTTCAGTTTCTACCTCAGAATTTCCTGGTTTTGACTCTAGCAAATCTAATAAACTAGAATTAGATTTGTTGCCGATGTCTGCTAAATTTTTTGAGTCTGGATGAAATTTTTCAGTATCTTTCTCCTCCAAAATAATTGACTGTTGAAAGTTAGTCTCTACGGTCGGATTAATTTCAGTTTCTACCTCAGAATTTCCTGGCTTTGACTCTAGCAAATCTAATAAACTAGAATTAGAATTGTTGCCGATGTCTGCTAAATTTTTTGAGTCTGGATGAAATTTTTCAGTATCTTTCTCCTCCAAAATAATTGACTGTTGAAAGTTAGTCTCTACAGTCGGATTAATTTCAGTTTCTACCTCAGAATTTCCTGGTTTTGACTCTAGCAAATCTAATAAACTAGAATTAGATTTTCCTAATTCTGCTGAATTTTTCGAGTCTGGATTGAATTTTTCACTATCTTTATCCTCCAGAATAATTGATTGTTTAAAGTTAGTCTCTACAGGAGGATTAATTGGATTTTCTACCTCAGAATTTCCCGATTTTGACTCTAGCAAATCTAATAAACTAGAATTAGATTTTCCTAATTCTGCTGAATTTTTCGAGTCTATATTAAATTCTTGATTGTTATTAACTGCAAAACTACGATTAATATTTTGTTTAAATTCTAACCCTGAAGCAGAACTATTTTCTCCTTTTTTCCGAGATTTTAATTCTGCCAATAAACTATCTGTATTTTTGTATATATTTTCGAGTTCTTTTAATGCGGAAATTATCTCTTGATCTGGTTTTGCTTTAGGTAATTCTTGATTGATATTAACTTCTGAGTCTCTGTTTGATTGTACTTTTCTACCTGAAGAATTTGATTTTAATTTTTCTAATAAACTACCTTGAGGTCTGAGTTGAGCAACTTTCTCCACAGAATTAATATCTGACTTTACTCCTTGAGTTTCTTTCACCTCAACAGATTTTTCTTTGACCTCTTTTGGGTCTAAAATCGAATTTTCAGGAGTATTATTTTGGGAATGCGTAGGTAGTGGGGTTGAAGATCCCTGACCTGCATTTGAAATAACTACTCCGATCACTCCTACTACCACAATATTACGAAAAACACTCATCGATTTTTTAATTAGTCTCCAAGTCCAACAAATATTTTAAACTAATCGGTTAACAGCTTTGCCAATCTCAAATTCTAATAGTCTAATTGGCGATTTTCCTCTGGGACATTACCGAATAATTAATAGTTAATAATTAATAATTAATAATTAAATAATTCACCTTTAAAGTCTCCCCTTTCAAGGGGAAAAAAATTGATTTTTTCCTTTTAGTTAATCCTCTTGCTTTTAGGAATAGGTAATTATCAATTATCCATTATCAATTATCAATTATCCATTATCCATTAATGAAGGGAACGTCCACAGCAGTTAATATTAGCTCTTCTACTCCGGCAACTGGCCAAATAGGTGTCTGAAGTTGAGCTGCTAATTCTTCTAGAGTCATGTCATCCAAAAATAGATTATCTCCCTGTTTGAGCATGACTGAAGGTAGTAAGATGCCTTCCCCTAAATCTCGTCCCTGCAAACCTTCTAATAAGTCTTGGCCTGTTAATAGTCCAGTTACAGTGATGTCTTGTCCCCAATAATTGCTAGATAAGGCTACCATATTTACTTCCAATCCTTCAATTTGATTTAGTTGGTTGGCGATCGCTACAAATGCTTTCTCTACTGCATTCCCTACTACCCAGGTTAATTTTCTTGGGGGGCTTAAGGAAATGTCCGATTCTAAAAATTCTTTGACATAAGTTTCAAATTGTGATCTGAATTGGCGAATTGAACCGACACCATTACCAATTTGAGGATAATCTTCATATTCTGAAGCAGGGGGCAATTCTCGACGGCCAATTAAAAACCATTCGTCAGCTAACCAAATACAATTAGTCCCAGATGTGTATGTGAGTTTCCCCTGAATTTCCTGCACTTGCTCTATAATTTCTTCTGCTTTTGCGGTAGTGACGGGTATTAGTTCATCTTCTGTAGGGCGAAAACGAGTCAACCCCACTGGTACAACTGCTACGGATGCTACTGCGGGTATATCTCCAGTATGAAACTTTGCCAAATCTAATAATGTACGTTCCAGATGAATACCATCATTAATTCCTGGGCAAACCACAACTTGAGCGTGTATTTGCAGTCGCCTTTCTTGGAACCACTGAATTTGTTCGAGTATTTTACCAGCGCGGGAATTCTTTAAAAGACGCGATCGCAATTCTGGTTCCGTAGCATGAACAGAAACATACAGAGGGGAAAGTCGCATTTGTTCAATTCTTTCCCATTCCCGTTGCGGAAGGTTAGTCAGAGTCAGGTAGGAACCGTAGAGAAAACTGAGACGATAGTCATCATCTTTTAGGTAGAGAGTGTCTCGTTTACCTGGTGGTTGTTGATCGATAAAGCAAAACGGACAACGGTTGTTACATTGAATTAAACCATCAAAAACAGCGGTAGAAAATTCTAACCCCAGGTCTTCATCGTAGTCTTTTTCGATTTCAATTTTGTGAGTTTTACCTTTAGCGTCGATGACTTCTATTTCTAGAAATTCATCAGCGCAAATAAATTGATAGTCGATCAGGTCTCGTAGTTGTTGTCCGTTGATAGAAGCGATCGTATCTCCAGGTTCAAAACCAATTTCAGCAGCGATCGAGTCAGGTATTATTTTGGTAATAAGTGCTGGTGATATTCTGTTTTTGCTCATAGTCAATATTTCCTTATTAATTCTTCTTTCTAATTTCAAATCTTAAATATTGATCCTTCCACTTTCCATGGTCACCTAAATCAATGTAGTTTACAGGATTTTCACCATTATATAGAATCCGGTTATATAGTATATGTTCATTATTAAATCGGACAATCGGACCATCTCCCCCAACAATACACTCTTGTATTCAACCGGATTTGATATTACTCCTTACTCCTTACTCCTTACTCCTTACTCCTTACTCATTACTCCTTACTCCTTACTCATTACTCCTTACTCCTTACTCCTTACTCATTACTCATTACTCCTTACTCCTTACTCCTTACTCCTTACTCCTTACTCCTTACTCATTACTCATTACTCCTTACTCATTACTCATTACTCATTACTCATTACTCCTCAGTAATACGATAACTAATTACCCGGATTCTATATTACATATCCACCCGCTATTAAATATACTATTCGAGCTAGAATTTCTTCTTCTCAGAGATAAACATATTTCGTAATTTTTTTTCTGACTAGAAATAGTAACAGCTAAATTTTGATTTTTTCCGCAGCAACCAATATCGTTTCCTAACGACATCTTACCTTCATAATTATTTGAAGATTCACTACAGTCATTTCTTTCTATTTTAGCCCCTCTATCATTTACCCCACTATAAAAACCACAAATTTTAGCATTACTAAATTTATCAACACCTTCAGTTTTAAAAGATAATTCTTGATTTTGCCAATAGATATCGTCGTCTCCTAAATACATCCATTCACTTCCACGATCTTCTTTTGAACATCTCCAACTACACCACTTATTCTCGTAAGTTTCATGCATAATTGTGAGCAATTACTTTCTTGGGGGTTAAAAAAGCATTTAATCTTATCCATGTATATTCCTACAAACACTCCAGTAGCTGCAACAACTACACTTGCTACTACTGCTGAAACATTTACTTTTTCCCAAATGTTTACTTTTTCCGAGTTACTCATTTTTTCAGGTTTTTTAATTAAGATTTACTTGTTAGATTGAAATCAATATACCTGGTGCTTAGACATTTTCTGGTGGAACAAGTTATCGACGAAATTACGCCGATACCCTAAAGCAGAAACCGGGTTTATGAACCAAATTTCGTGGTTTTAACAACAATAACCAGGGGAATAAACCCGCTTTCTTAGTTGGTTTGCGTCAGCCGTGTTTTTTTCTTCTTGGAAACTGAGGTTAACCATTTTTTTGTTTACTTTTCCGTCCAGTCTTCCGGCTAATCTCTCGACTGGTACGCTGGTACTCATGAACAATAGGTAGTCGTTCTGCTTGAAATTTAGCCAAAGCTTCGTAAATTGTCTCACCTTCTTCCAAATATCAAGATAAAGCTAAGGCATCCTCAAAACCTGACGTCATTCCTCTAGCACGACTAGGACTTTTTGCGTGAGCAG
Organism: Okeania sp. SIO3I5; assembly: GCF_010672085.1. Taxonomy (GTDB): domain Bacteria; phylum Cyanobacteriota; class Cyanobacteriia; order Cyanobacteriales; family Microcoleaceae; genus Trichodesmium. The sequence continues at coordinate 24,844 of NZ_JAAHHT010000105.1, read as the reverse complement.
CATCCCCAATCAAAAGAACATTTCCATGATAAAATTGAGGTATAGGATCAATATCGTAGGAAAAATTGCAAACAATCTGGTCATTTGGAGTAGATTCAATAACTTTTCGGGCTGCTTCAGGAATTTTTACCAATTCTTGGGAAGGGATTCCTACATTGTGAGGCCGAGGTAAGTTAAATTCAGATTCTTCTCGATCTTTTTCAGTAAAAAAACCCCAATGGGTATAACCATCACCAATATCAAAGAAATTTGCATAAACTCCACGACTTCGGACGTACAGCAAGAATAACCCATCTTGGCAAAATTCGTCTTCTTTGACAACTCCACGCCAGACAACATCACCTAAATAAGATAATTGTGCATCAGATGCCACAAAATTTCTGAGTTTTGAATAAATTCCATCACTCCCTATCAATAAATTTCCTTCCCAATGACTCCCATCTTCAAAATAGGCAATTACCTTATCTTCTCTTTGTTCTAAATGACTAAAACAAGCGTTACAATGTAGGCAATCTTCGGGTAAATAAGTGAGAATTGACTCCAAGATAGCTTTACGATGGATTAAAATTCCAGGAATCTCTTTCTCTTCGTATTCTGGCTGTTCTCGGTTGACAACTTCGTCTTTAAAGTTACGAAATTCAAAGGTTTTCGCAGGCACACCTTTTTCTATTAACTGGTGACATAATTCTGGGTTTCCCTGATGAAGAGCTTGCATTCCTGAAGAAATTAAGAGGATACCGCAGCCATCAGTACGGGGAGCAGGAGATTTTTCAAATAAGTCAACTTGATAACCTTTTTTAGTTAATAAATAGGTTAAATAAGTTCCGGTTGTTCCTGCACCGACAATACCAATACGAGTGTTTTTTGTAATCATAAATATAAGATTATTCAGTCTATGTTATTTACTTAAGAATTGAAGTATTACCTAAGTATAGCATTACTTTTGGTAATTGGTATAACTTATATGAAGTATAGTTTACATTTAATTGTATTTTTTTAAGTAGTCAGACTAGCTGTTAATATTCCCATAATTAGATTAATTTGATTTAGGTAATATTCGGTTAAATCTATAATAAGATTTTCCCCTTCTAATTTCAAGAATCGCCAGTTGGTTCCTGATGTAATTACTCCATAAATTGTACTTATATTTTTGCCTTCTTTTTGGTTAAAAATTCTAGCAGCTATCATTTCTGCTATACATTCGCCTAATCCCAAATTGAGATTTTCTTTCTGAGCTTCAACAATAGTTATGACTGGAGCTGTTATTGTTAACATTTCCGCAGACTTAGTAATTAAAAAGTCACAAGTTCCATTTAAACCTTTTTCTGGTTCCACCGTAAAATCTATTCCTGAAAAAATATTTATTTGTTCTTGATTTTGTCTTTTTATATCTATTAATATCGGAGCAATAATCATTTCCGAACGAGCTTTTTCGCTGTTGCTAGCTAGAGCGATCGCTACATTATAATTTAGAGTTTCTGTTAATAACGGACTAGGTTCTAAAGGTGTTAAGTTGGCAAAAAAATTATTTTGCTCAGTAGTGTTAATTTCAAAAGTTTGTTTGACTTTTGCTAATGTAAAGTCGCTGTAATAAATTTTTGTTAAAGACGAAATCGGCAAGATAGAAAACTAATCAATATCTTAAATTTCAATTTCAAGATACTAAACGATTGATTAGTTTGCAAAGTGCTGTAAACAGAAAATAAACTAAATACTCAAGATTTATTCCATGAAATTCGTTCAAATCTTTATATAAACAACTGTGATTTCGTAATAGGTATAATTCTAATTGAATCAGTATTCTCTTCAACTCCTGTCCTACAAGTAACAGTAGAATATGCAAATCTTTATGATACCCCTCTATCAACCCAAACTACTCCAGTCTAAAAATGTTCCATTCTCCTTTAACATGTCAAATAGCTCTTTATAAAATTCAAGATCAACTTCACGCCAACTACAACTAATTGATGTTGGCTCTCACTATTGTCCAATAGTTAAGGTGGGCGGATTAAACCTCAAAGCTTTTACAGGTAAAAGTTTCAGCCTTTTTATTTCCAAAGCGGATGAAGTGCGGAATGTAGGTTTTATGCAACAAAGCCTAAAGATACCAGAAGTTTGGTGTAGCTCGATGTTTCACAGATCAGTACAACGCCCCTCTTTTAAATCCTGAAGTGCTTCCTCAGCCAAGGTATCTAGTTTCCCCGCAGCCACATCAGTTTCAAATTGTCTATCCCAAGCTTCAGCGTCAAACTCTGCAAACCAGGCACGGAAAACAGCCAGCTCTTCTGGGGAAAGTTGACTGACAGCACGTTCAATTTCTTCAACAATATTTGTGTTCATAGACTCACAGCGTTTCAGTTTACTAATTTAACTATTTCTGGTAATTTTTCCAATACAATAGTCTGGAATACGGGAAATAATTTGTTGGGTTTCGTTGCCTCAACCCAAGCTACAATTTAAGTTAATTCAAATTAGCAATAGCTTGTCGCACTTGCTCAATTTCTAATTCTAATGTTTCAGCAATTTCTTCAACAGAAAAGCCTTTTCTTAATAAACTAGGAATAACTTCCAATTTTCCTTCAGCTTTGGATTCTGCCATTAATTCCTGAGCAAAACGAGTTTTTTTCAAATCATCAATACCAAACATAGCTTCTAACTCCTTAGGACTCATTTATGATAATTTTTCCAATACAATAGTCTGGAATACGAGAAATAATTTCTTGGGTTTCGTTGCCTCAACCCAACCTACAGTTTAAGTTAATTCAATTTAGCAATAGCTTGCCGTACTTGCTCAATTTCTAATTCTAAAATTTCCGCAATTTCTTCAACAGAAAAGCTTTTTTTTAATAAACTAGGAATAATTTCCAATTTTGCTTCTATTTTTGATTCTGCCATTAATTCTTGAGCAAAACGGGTTTTTTTCAAATCATCAATACCAAACATAGCTTCTAACTCCTGACGACTCATTTGTGGTAATTTTTCGAGAACAATAACTGACAATAGGTTCAAAAGTTGTAACCGATAATTTTCTTCGGTAAACTGCTGTTTTACTCGATCAATTAAAACGGTTACTCTTTCCAAAAATTGTTTCTTCCTCGCTACAACTAATTGAACAATCTGTACACCTAAAGGAGTTGTTTCACTCACTTTTAATTCATTCAAATAGATGCGCTTGACAAGGGGAGAATCTAATAAGGGTTGTACAGATTCTCTTTGTTTTTCTGTAGGCTCAAAACTACGACTTTTAAAGATAATCATAGCACGCCAACGTAACTCCGGGTCGTTGTCTCTAAGATAGGTAAAAATCTCAGAAAATAAACGTAAATAAATTTTTTCGTCTTTTTGAAATTGTACCTCCGTAAAATAAATTGGTTTGTCAACATCTTGAGGTAAAAATACCCCATCTATTCTAAAATAAGTCTGTTTTAATTCTACTGAATCAAAACGATAATCGTTGAGATTTTCTGGTAATTCTCCCCACAACTGAAAGAAAGTTTCAGGTAAGTCTTGGAAAATTCGATAAAATATATGGTCGGTTTTCATCCACTAAATATTCTATTGATAGTTCTAATTTTTGACAGTTAATAATCTACCTTGCACAGATTCTAATATCGAATCTCTAATAAAAGCAGTGGCATTAATAATTTCCATACCAATTAACTCCCCTGTTTCATTCAATTCTGCCGTAATATTAGGACTAATTTCTACGCTTCTTACTTCTGGTTCATTAGTCAGAGTTAAATGCAGAATATCCTCTTTTTCAAAATAAGTCATTTTTGCATTATTCATAAATTGTAAATCTCCTTAATTCGATAAAATATACGGTCAATTTTCATTTTGTATTCAGTTGAGTGAGAAACCTAGTTTCTCAGAAATTTAGCTTGTAATTGAATATTTATATCGCATCAAGTGACAATTATTTTTATTGACATAATTCAACAAACTTTCTAAGTGTTTCTTTTCTAATTCTAACGGTTCATCTTCGAGTTGAGACAGCCAATCTAACTGCGGTTCTTTTTTACTAAAAACAGCGATAATTTCTTCATCTCCAATGGGTGGTTCAACTACAAAAGGATCGTCTTTATCTTTCGGTAAAATCAATGTTCCCCAAGCAGGAAAAGACGGACTTAAAACTGAAGGGGCAATACAATAAATCTCCCCAGAAGCAAATTTTTCAGCCACAATTAAATAGCCATCATTGCTCAATTTGACGTGATAATTAATTTTAGTGCCAATGGAAAATGATAGGTAATCAGGTTTTGGACTACTCCATGTTTTAGTCTTTATGCCGAGATGAGGTAAATAATTTTCTGAAGTATATTCTTTAATATAAATATTGCTACTATCCTCTGACTTTTCCCACAATTTTTTCCAAATTTCAATAGTTGTTTGAGGTCGAAGATTTTCTATATATTTAGGAAAAATTTCCTCCTTCAACCATTTTCTAGCACCTTCCCAAGTTTTCTGATATTTTCCATCGGGATTATCTCCGTCTTGATAATCAAAACCATATTTTTTTAGCATAGGATATATTTTTTTATGCCAACAATCTCTCAAAGTATTAGATGAAAATTTATAATTCTCCTTTTTCTGTAACTCACTACTTAATTGTGACCAATCTTTGTGAGAATTATCTAATAGTAATCTTTGTATAAAAGCAAGTTCATTATTGCCAGAAAACTCGAACTTAATCACCATAGCATTCAAAAATTCACTTTCCCAGTATTCATAAGATTTGTTCATAAGTGTCAGTATTTATCAAGTTAGTTTGAATCAAATATAACAAATGGATTTATTGAGCGTCAATAACTCTCTACAAAAATCTACATTTTTCTATCTATATAATTCTCTTTAGTTCTACACATATTTATCCTATCTAGTTGTTAATCTAAAAATATAGAGATAATAAACAAATCTCGAAGCAACCAAAAGTTTATTTAATGGCAACGCTCAGATAAAAAGACTATTATTTTCGATATTTATCTACGGCACTATTAAATAAATCAAGCTAGCATTTATTCAGAGAATAAAAATATCTAAACATACGAAAAATTCAATCTACAATAAAAAGGAGAAAAACATCATGCAACCTTTATCTCAACAGCAAAATCAACTGCTGAAAAAACTAGCAATTGAAATTTTTGTTCAAGCCGCAAGTGCAGTATTTCTTGCTGCTTTTATTGGTAAAAGTTCATTAATTAATATTGAACACAATATTCATTTAAAAACTGATCCAGTTAAATCTTGTACGATGACTGTTGAAAAAGTTATTTTGAAGAGAAATAAAAGCGAATTATGGTACTATAATTTGCCCAAAATTGAAGAATCTAAATCAGCAGATACACCATGATTAAATAATATCAAATCCAGTAGTATCAATGTAAAAAGCGTAGAAACCGGGTTGATATTAAATGCTTGACCAGATAAACATCTACCTCCGATAAACCCGGTTTCTTATAACACTTCCATTGCCACTAATAGCGATCGCTACCTTACATTTCTTTAGTCAAAAAGGCTTTGTTTTCAACAATTAATAATGAATAATGAATAATTACTAATCATGAAAATTTTTATTTATTATCCCCTATCCAAGGGGAGGCTTTAAACCAAAATTTTTCGGTAATAGCCATAGAACATCCGTTCAGCTTTTCGGTTGTCAGAGCCGACATGAAAGGTGAACAACCGTGGCAGCTATATAGCGCTACGCGCAAGTCAGAAGTCAGAAGTCAGAAGTAATCCCTGACTGAGTTTGAATATTGTATAGATGTCCTAATCTTTGCTTCGACTGCTATATCACCCTATTTCTATACATTGATGCTTTATTCATTTATTTATTGGCCAATAGTTAAATGGCTCAAAGCCTTTACAGGTATAAGTTTCAGCCTTTTTTATCAAAAATTGATGTTTGATTTATTTATTGGCCAATAGTTAAATGGCTCAAAGCCTTTACAGGTATAAGTTTCAGCCTTTTTTATCAAAGATTGATGTTTGATTCATTTATTGGCCAATAGTTAAATGGCTCAAAGCCTTTACAGGTATAAGTTTCAGCTTTTTTTTTATCAAAGATTAATGTTTGATTTATTTATTGGACAACAGTTGTAGAAGTATGAAGTAGATATGCTTGGATCTTGTGCGGTAGCTATATGTTTTCATACAACAAAGCCAGTCAAAAACACAAAAATACAGGGCTGAAAATACTGAAATTTTCAGCCCTGTATATGTTCAAATTAACCTAAGCATTCAGCTTTGACTATCAAAAGATCGCTAACCACTCAATGCTTAATACCTACAGGATTTACCCAGAACCGCCATATCTAGTAAGGGCGAATGCCATTCGCCCCTACAGATCAATGCTTAATACCTACAGGACTTACCCAAAACCGCCATATCTAGCAAGGGCGAATGCCATTCGCCCCTACAGATGGTGTGTAATTCCATATTTTGGGTAAGTCCTGACCCTGACCTATTTAGACTTGGCTTCCTGACGCTCTTTAGCTTCCTTAATCACAACTTCCGCCACATTACTAGGGCAAGGTGCATAATGGGAAAACTCCATAGAAAACTGACCTCTACCAGAAGTCATAGTCCGCAAGTCCCCAATATAACCAAACATCTCGCTCAATGGCACATCCGCCTTAATACGAGCACCAGTTGCCGTCGAATCTTGAGACTTGATCATTCCCCGACGGCGGTTAATATCTCCAATAACATCACCAACATGATCGTCAGGAGTAAACACATCAACCTTCATTATCGGTTCAAGTAACTGAGGAGCAGCTTTAGAGAAAGACTGACGATAAGCAGCTTTTGCAGCAATTTCAAAAGCGATCGCCGACGAGTCAACCGGGTGATAAGCACCATCCGTTAACGTGAACTTCATATCCACACAAGGATAACCAGCTAACATACCCTTCTCAAAGCTAAACTCAAAGCCTTTTTGCACAGCCGGCCAAAATTCTCTAGGCACATTTCCACCAGTCACCTTTGACTCGAATTGGAAACCAGTACCAGGTTCTCCAGGTTCTATCACATAGTCAATCTTACCAAATTGACCAGAACCACCAGACTGCTTCTTATGAGTATAACTATCTTCAAGACGCTTAGTAATAGACTCCCGATAAGCTACCTGTGGCTTACCAACTTCCACATCAACCCCATAAGTCCGCTTCAGAATATCAACCTTAATATCCAAATGTAATTCACCCATACCCTTGATAATGGTTTCATTACTTTCAGCATCCGTCTCAACTCTGAAAGATGGGTCCTCCTGAACCATTTTACTCAATGCCATGCCCAATTTTTCCACAGAACCCTTGTCCTTAGCTGCCACAGCAATAGAAATTACCGGGTCAGGGAACACCATCGGTTCCAAAGTAGCAGGTTCTTTAGGGTCACAGAGAGTATGGCCAGTTTGCACATTCTTCATCCCCACAATAGCAACAATGTCCCCTGCTTGAGCAGATTCAATTTCTTCGCGGGAGTCAGCGTGCATTTCCACCAAACGTCCAACTCTTTCAGTCTTGCCTGTAAAAGTATTCAATATTGTGTCACCCTTGGACAACGTACCCGAATAGATGCGGGTAAAGGTCAAAGCACCATATTTATCGTCCATAATCTTGAAGGCCAAAGCACGCAGAGGTTTCTCTGGGTCAACGTAGGCAAACTTACCAGTCTCGTGACCCTCCAGATCAATCTCTGGTTGTGGTTTGATTTCAGTGGGGTTAGGCAAGTAATCTACAACTGCATCAAGTACCAACTGCACGCCCTTATTTTTGAAAGATGAACCACAGTAGGTGGGGAAGAAAGCCAGATCCTTAGTTCCCTTACGAATACAACGTTTGAGGGTGTCAATATCTGGTTCTTCTCCTTCCAGATATTTTTCCATTACCTCGTCGTCCTGCTCAATAGCAGTTTCAATCAACATTTCCCGATATGTCTCGACATCATCAGTCATATTCTCAGGAACGTCTTTAATCTCGTATTTGGTTGGGTCTCCAGAGTCATCCCAAACCCATGATTTGCGGGTCAGTAGATCCACAACTCCCACAAAATCAGTTTCAATACCAATAGGTAATACCATTACTAATGGCTTGGCCGCAAGTATATCTTCTACCTGCTTGACAACTCTGTAGAAATCTGCTCCTGTCCGGTCCAGCTTATTTACATAAATAATCCGAGCAACTTTAGAATCATTAGCATAACGCCAGTTAGTTTCAGATTGGGGTTCTACACCACCAGAACCACAGAATACACCTACACCACCATCAAGAACCTTGAGAGAACGATATACCTCGATGGTAAAGTCAACGTGGCCAGGGGTATCAATAATATTTAATTGGCAATCTTTCCAGAAGCAACTTGTAGCGGCGGACTGAATCGTAATACCCCGCTCTTGCTCCTGTTCCATAAAGTCTGTTGTTGCGGCACCTTCGTGGACCTCACCGATTTTATGAATTTTTCCGGTTAATTTTAGTATTCTTTCTGTTGTGGTGGTTTTGCCCGCATCAACATGGGCGAAGATGCCGAAGTTGCGATAACGAGTGAGGTCTTTTGCCATAATTTAACTCCCTTGTTAGATGTTACAAAATGTACTTTTTTAGTATTACACATAAGGTATTGATTTGACCAGCAAATAAGGTCAATAGTTTCCCCTTGGATAGGAAAAAAATTAACTTCAGTATTTCAAGTATCTAGTTTCAGCAAGTGGTACTAATAACTGATAATTGGTAACTGATAGACTGGCCCATAGTTGAGGCTGGATTTCCAAGATATAGTTTGAAATCCTGTTTTGTGCCTTTAGTTCTATTGCTGATTGTAAAGTATCTTGACCAAAAATTAGCGTTGGGTGGGCGGCATATTTGACCATTCTAGCTGGGAGTAGGGGCGAATGGCCATTCGCCCCTACATTTGCAGCACGGACTAAATTTGAGAGGCGCGAGAATGTCCGCTTTAGTAAAACACTTATTAATCAGGCTCGTAGTTGGGCTTTAGCCCAGAGATAAATAAATAGGTGCTAAAGCCCAACTACAAACAAATTTAGTTCCCAACACGATCACATAAACGCTTATCGCTTTCACTGACATTAGGGTTATTTTCAAGGTAGTCCCGCATCCAGTTGCAACCCCATTCATGGAGGCGATCGAACTTCCAACCATTCCACAATTTCACAGTATTGTCACGACTAGCAGTGGCAATAGTCTCTCCATCAGGGCTAAATGCTACATCATAGACTATATTCTCATGCCCAGTGAGAGTCTGCAACAACTGCCCCTGTTGATTCCACAATTTTACTGTTTCGTCACCACTTACAGTGGAAATAGTCTCTCCATTAGGGCTAAATGCTACATCATAGACTATATTCTCATGTCCAGTGAGAGTCCGCAACAACTGCCCCTGTTGGTTCCACAACTTTACAGTATCGTCACGACTAGCACTAGCAATAGTTTCTCCATCCGGACTAAATGCTACACCAAAGACCCAATGCTCATGGCCTTTGAGAGTCTGCAATAATTTTCCTTGACGGTTCCACAACTTCACTGTATGGTCATCACTAGCAGTGGCAATAGTCTCTCCATCAGGGCTAAATACTACAGCATTGACCCCATCCTCATGGCCTTTGAGAGTCTGCAATAACTGTCCTTTAAGGTTCCACAATTTTACTGTTTTGTAATCGCTAGCAGTAGCAATAGTCTCTCCATCCCGACTAAATGCTACACCAAAGACAAAACCACGATCAGTGAGAGTCTGCAACACCTGCCCCTGGAGATTCCACAACATCACGCTTCTGTCACCACTAGCAGTAGCAATAGTCTCTCCATCCGGACTAAATGCTACATCCAAGACTGCATCATAATGCCCGGCGAGAGTCTGCAATAATTTTCCTTGACGGTTCCACAATTTTACTGTTTCGTCAGCACTAGCAGTGGCAATCATCTTACCATCGGGACTAAATTCTACACCATTGACCAATTTCTCATGCCCGGTAAGAGTCTGTAATAACTGTCCTTGACGGTTCCACAATTTCACTGTTTTGTCATCACTAGCAGTGGTAAGAGTCTCTCCATTCGGACTAAATGCTACACCATTAACCGAATACTCGTGGTCAGTGAGAATCTGCAATAACTGTCCTTGACGGTTCCACAATTTTACTGTTTTGTCATCACTAGCAGTGGCAATCATCTGACTATCGGAACTAAATGCTACACTAAAGACTGAACTCTCATGTCCGGTGAGAGTATGCAATAATTTCCCCTCACTATCCCATAATTTTACTGTATTGTCATCACTAGCACTAGCAATCATCTGACCATCGGGACTAAATGCTATACCCCAAACCGCATACTCATGGCCGGTGAGAGTCTGCAATAATTTCCCCTCACTATCCCATAATTTTACTGTTTTGTCAGCACTAGCACTGGCAATAGTCTCTCCATCGGGACTAAATGCTACACTAAAGACCGAACTCTCATGTCCGGTGAGAGTATGCAATAATTTCCCCTCACTATCCCATAATTTTACTGTTTCGTCACCACTCGCAGTGGCAATAGTTTCTCCATTCGGACTAAATGCTACATCCCAGACCGAACTCTCATGGCCGGTGAGAGTATGCAATAACTGTCCTTGACGGTTCCACAACTTCACTGTTTTGTCACGACTAGCACTGGCAATAGTCTCTCCATCGGGACTAACTGCTACACCCCAGACCCAATTTTCATGCCCCTCCAGAGTCTGCAACAACTGCCCCTGGTGGTTCCACAATTTCACTGTATTGTCACCACTAGCAGTGGCAATCATCTGACCATCCGCACTAAATGCTAAACCCCAGACCGCATCCTCATGGCCCTGAAGACGGTTAATTTCTCGGTACTTTCCACTATCTATTCTATATATAGCTTGACTCAGAGCATCTGTTACTTGCATTTTGCTATCAGCCTGAGGTTGGAATATTAAATTAGACTTTGGTAATTGTTTAGCTGCTCTTAAAGCTTGCAGCATTGCTGTCCAATATTTATTTGACTCAAATAATAATTGAGCAGTAATACTTTTACGCACTGCTTCCGCTTCCGCCAACTTAAGATTTGCCCGCCAAAAGGTAACTCCAGTAATACTTGCTCCTATAAATGATAGTACCAATACTGCAAAACTTATTCGCAGTCGTTTTTCTGCTTTGCGTTTCGCCTCATTCAATATCTGGTTCGCCTTTGCTTGAGCATCCAACTTTACCTGCGCTTCCAATTTTTCCAGCTCGATCGCTTGTTTCTCTTGCTCCTGAGCAGCAGCTAAAAATTGATAGTCGCGATCGCTCAGACTTTTATCAACTGACCACGCTAAAGCATCTGCTAATGCTTGACCCCGCAACAGTCGCGACTCATCATTACATCCTGACTCTTCCCAAGCAGTAAACGCTTCCGAGTAGGGGCGCAACTTTCCCAACTCTTTTTCCACCCACTGCAAATTAAACACTTCTTGATAAATGCGGTTCGCAACTTCTAACCGCCCTTCCTCTTTTACTACTAAACCTGTGAGGCGGAGTTCCATTTGGTCGTGGTTGTCATCTGTTAGAATCCCCCCCAACCCGCCCTTTGAAAGGGGGGGCTTTTTTTCTTCTGTTTCTGGTCTCCCCCTTTCCAAGGGGGACGGAAGGGGGATTTCCTCTAGTCTCCCCCTTTCTAAGGGGGACGGAAGGGGGATTTCTTCTAGTCTCCCCCTTTCCAAGGGGGACGGAAGGGGGATTTCCTCTGGTCTCCCCCTTTCCAAGGGGGACGGAAGGGGGATTTCCTCTGGTCTCCCCCTTTCCAAGGGGGACGGAAGGGGGATTATCTGCTGATACAAACCCAATAACCGACTCGCCCGTTTTTCATTCACTAAGAGGCGATCGCGAATTGTCTTTAAATGTTCTGGGTCATCATGGACTTGCCAATTGTCTATTATTCTCTGTTTAACCAAATCGGCCACCCATTCGGCCTCCTGGCCATCAGGTACAATTTCTGGACTATTACTAATCAATTTACAAAGTTTCTGGGTCAAAAATGGTTGACCTCCCGTCCAATCTAAAACTGCCTCCATCAACTTATTAATATTGGTAGTTTTTTCAACTAAACCTTTTGCCAGTGGCTCTACTTCAGCTAACCGAAAACCTGATAATTTTATAGGTTTACCAATATTAAAAGGAGTACGTTTTTTCTCTTTAATTAAATCTGCCGGAGTTGCCACACCAATCATGGCAAAAGTCAACCTTTGATAATCGGAATTATCCGCCCGTTTGTTATAACAATCTCGAACAACTGCAAAAAAATCATCAATATTAAAAGGTAGGCTGAGGGTACTATCAATTTCATCAATAAAAATGACAATTTGTTGCTCAATTGAAGGCAATAAAATTTCACCAATAAATTTACTAAATCGTTTGACATTGGAAAGTTGACTATTAGCCTCCCACAATTCCTCAATATCAAAATCATCATCTAAATTTAAGCCAGTCAAAATAGTATCAATAATACTGGCATACCATTCTGAAGGGGTAATATCATCAGTGCCAATTTCTGTCATATCAATACTGACACAGGCAATATTTTCTTGTTGTAAACGTTGTATAGTTTTAACCCGCAAACTAGATTTACCCATTTGTCGGGAATTTAAAACATAACAAAAATCTCCATTTTTCAAACCTTCATATAGATCGTTATCCGCAAGTCTAGTGACATAAGTTGTGGCATGAATTGGAAGACTACCACCGATATAATATTCGTAATTATTCATAGTTAATATAATTAAATAAGTAGGTTGGGTTGAGATACGTTTTTGCGCTTCGCATAACTCCGTTAACGGCTAAGAGCCGACATCTAAGGGAAGAATGATCATTTACCCCTACGAGCGAGCGCGACATGAAAAGCGGAAAATTCCCTATACGAAAAAGCGTTTGCGCAGCATTCCGCAGGAAAGCTTATCCGTTTCGCTACGCGACATGAAAAGCGTAGCTTATCCGTAGGAGAAGGATAAACCCAACTCTAATACCAAATTTCAAAAAGATAGTTAAAGTATTAATATTTAGTCAGCTAGATTTACTTAAACAAATATATGGTGAACTGATTATACCAGAAACTGTTTATCAGGAAATAATTAATGCTGGCGCTACAGAACCTGCTACCTTGGTGATACAAAGTTTGGAGTGGATTAAGAAAAGTTCAGTTCATAATTTAACCTTAGTTATGAGTCTACAAACAAAACTCGATCCAGGAGAAGCTGAAGCAATTGTTTTAGTATTAGAATTAAAGGCTGATTTATTAGACTTGTCGCTAAATAGAGGGAAAAAATCGCTCAAAATCAGGCAGAGTAATAATTCCAGGCATTTGAGATTTTTGATAGCTATAATCGTTAAATATCAAGGGTTTTGAGGATTTTTTAAGTTATAAAGCGACAAGTCTATTAATAGTTGACGAACGCAAAGGTAGAAGAGAGGCTACTAAATTAGGAATCCCAATCACAGGAACATTAGGAGTATTATTAAAGGCTAAACAGTTAGGGTTTATGTCATCAATTAAACCTATATAGCAATTCCCAAGAAGCGTGAGGTACAAAATTCCTTGGTTTTAGGGAACAGGGAACACTTAACTGGGAACAGGGAATAGGGAATAGGGAATAGGAAACAGGGAATAGGAAATAGGAACAAATAAAGATAGGTGTACCTCACGATTGCTGAGAAACGCTATATTAGATAATTTAATTAATAGTGGTTTTTGGGTAAGCTCTGATATTTATCAACAAGTTTTAGCACTTATGGGAGAAGGAGAATAAGTATTAAGTAGAGTTTGATTTAAGTCGATTTTTGTTGATATTCTTGCCAATAAAACCTAACCCCCCAACCCCCTTCCCTCGTAGGGGAGGGGCAGGGGGGAGAGGTCTCTTTCAAACATGAACTCGAAAATATTCTCGATATAAACCACACAAAGGCATCACAGCATTTCCGCGAAATTTAACTAATCCCATACTGCGTAATTTAAACCCTTCAATTGTACCAATTTCCACAGGAGTTTCTGCATTAACAACTTTTCTAATTGCTGTCTGCAAATTTTCATCTTTTTGCAAGTTCAACAAATGTCGATGCAAGTGATTATAGTAAGGTCCTTCATCCGTTGGTGCTAGTTCTAAAAGTCGTTCTAAAGTCATTTTTCCGCTGGCAATTTCATAGAGTGCTAGACGTACTAAATAGGGATGCCCTCCTAACATTTCCATCAGTGTTTCTATTTGTGCATCAGACCAGGTTAAGCTATGTCTTTGTACTAAATCTTTTACCTGTTCTAAGTTAAATTCTGGTAACTCAATTCCTAATCCCACATTGAAGGGCGACTGATTAATGTTCAGAGGAATATAAACCTCCTTAGAGTGAGCAATTATTAATCGTAATCTTTGCCAATCAGGATTATTTTTACCTTGTTCGTGCCAAGCTCTTAATAAAGCAAAAAATTGTGTTGCTAGATCGGGATTTTGGAAAATTTCGTCAACTTCATCTAACCCCAAAACTATCGGTGTCTTAATTTCAGTCAACAGATATTTATCAAAATATTTAGTACATCGCTTTTTCACTCCCAAAACTTTTTTCCAATATTTATCTAACTGTTCCTCTAAATCCAATTCATCACTAACATTCGCACAAAACCACTGCAAAAATTGGTCTAAATTTTCCAGAAATTCTGGATCTATAGTTTGAAAATTCAAATAAACTGTGCGATAAGCTTCCTGACTAGCACCATCTAAAATTCGGGATAATAAAGAACTTTTTCCCATTTGCCGAGGGGCTTTAATTCTAATTAAAGCATCTGGCTTCAGAATAGCTTGAAAACATTCTGATTCAATAGGGATTCGCTCTATATAAAAAGGAGAATTTAGAGGAACTTGACCAGAAGGCGGTTCTAATTGTGATTCGGGAGCGTGAGTTATATTATTACTATTAATATTGCTAATAATTGGAGGAGCTATTTTAATAGTTTCTGCCTGTTCTTGCTGACGTATTAATGATTCTAACTTTGGTCTGATATTCAATAATTCTGCCAAAGCAATTTGAGCATTTTGGTAGCGTTGATGCCAGTTAATTTTTACCATTTTTATTAATATATTAGCTAGCTCACCATTAATACCAGAAAGTAAAGTTTCACATTCTATTTCTCCAGAAATATTGTGGGGAAAATTCTGAGGTGATTTTCCTACTAAAGCTTGAATAGTAGTTACCCCAACTGCATAAATATCGCTAGTAAATTGAGGTCTACCTTGTAGTTGTTCCACAGGCATATAACCAGGAGTTCCAATAGTAATCATGCTAGAAGGTTGCCCATCATCACCAACTACTATCGTCCTGACTTCTTTGACGGCTCCAAAGTCAATTAATACTAATTTTCCATCACTTTTACGCCTCATAATATTGCCTGGTTTAATATCGCGATGAATCACATTATTGTCGTGAACGAAAATTAGTAATTCCAGAATTTCGGCTAAAAATTCTATGACTTTAGATTCACTCCAACCGCGATTTATTTCTTTAGTTAAATCCTCACCTTCTATAAGTTCTTGAACCAGGTAAAATTCATGGTCATGTTCAAAATAAGCATATAAAGTTGGAATTTGTTCATGTCTTCCCAGCTTATTCAAAATTCGAGCTTCTTGCTCAAATAAATTTTTAACTTTTGCACTTTTTTGTGTTGGTTTTAGTCGCTTCACCACACATCTTGGTTTAGGAATTTCTGGTATATCTAAATCTTCTGCCAGATAAGTTTCACCAAACCCACCACCTTTGCCTAGTTTTTCAATAACTTGATAACGTTGACGTAGAATTTGTCCGATAAGGGAATTATTTTCAGACATTGGTAACTATCACTTTGATCGGAAAATATAAAATCATTAATCATTGCTAACTTAAAATTATATCATATTTTAGATATAGCCTTTTTCATCTTGATGAGCATCCCTATATCTTCACATAATCAGGGAAATAAAAAAGCTATTCAACTTTTGGTATAGTGCTAATTGTTATATAAAATTATTTAATTTATAGGGATTTTCATTGATTGTCAGTATTTTCTGTGGAATGTTGCCCATTCATGTCGCGCAGTGAAACAGCTATTAGCTATCAGTAGTCAGCAATAAAAATTAATCACACATTGGACAATTCAGTCTGGACAATTTGTAAAGGTGATTTGGTAGATATCTCAGTTTACCTAATCTCCTTATCTGCTAGTGACTGATAGCTGATAACTGACGACTAAATCCTTAACCATTAATTATAGATAGACTACAAGTATCAAATCTGTAACTTATAGCCTTTATCTTATAAATGAAATATATAGCGTTTCTCAAATTGGTGAGATACAGTTTTAGATCCCCCCTGCCCCCCTTAAAAAGGGGGGAGTCTTCAAAGTCCCCCTTTTCAAGGGGGATTTAGGGGGATCGTAACTGTACCTCATCTTTATGAGAAATGCTATAGTATTTTTTCTCTTTCCTCTTCTCTATTTTTCAGTGAATTATTTATCAATTCAATTCTAGTAGATATGATATAATTTTAAATTCTTACTTTAATGTTAATGCTCTGCAAAAATTGCTAAACTATATTCAAAATCTAGTTAGTTTAAATGTATCGTGGATAACTATTTTTTTGCCAATATGTATTTGACATCCGTAGTTATTCTGAAATACTAATTTTGAGAAATATTGATAAATTTGATACATAATTAATTCTTTATTTAAAGTAACATTAAAAATTAAGTTGAAGTTATAAATTTTTAATTTGATAGATTTAGAAAATTTCTCACACAACCAACATTAAGTATGAAGTATGTATAGACAATCAACAAATTATCTTCTCCTAGTTAATCTTACTTAGTAGAGTTATATCTGCAATTCAAAAACTTTTAATAGTGAAAAATCAAAACTTAATAATAATGTAGTTTAGCTATATTTTGCTAAATTAGTCTTCTATGAAACTAGAATTACAATTAAAAATTCCAGTAATTTAACTGATTAATTCTTAACAGAAAAGCAAAAGCTTTATTTCATAAAGTTCAGTTTACCAATTCGAGTTCACTCGATATAGGGTCTAGTTTTTACTTTTAAATTCTGCATTTTCTCTAGCTACAAAGTTCTTTATTTAAAGAACTTGTGTTAGGGGAGATAGCTAACTAACTTTAAATTCAACCTTAATTATTTACTGTCGAAAAAATTTTAAATAAACCACAATTTAGCCATGAATAACTGTCCTTGCTGCTCTGATCAAATGCTACGTCATAGCCGTAATTCACAAATTTATTGGTATTGTTTGCACTGCAAGCAAGAAATGCCTAATTTAATAGATCGGCTCAAAAAAACGACTATTTTAAACACTTCTATAAAAACGCATTTGCATGAAGAAAAGACAGCTATGAATTTACTAGACATTGCGTAAGTTCTATTCGTAGCTTTGTCATTACCTTAACTTCTAGTGCTATAATCTATAAATCTATACAATAAATATTGGTCAATATTTATTTAGCCAACTGGAGAATGGTAATGACAAGGATAGTGTTCAATACCAGTAAAACTTTTGCACTTGATGAATGAATTGCCCAGGCGTCATAAGAATTATGTGGGAAAACGAGTCAAGTGCGGTTTGTTTAGAAGTGGAACAGGTAAAGTCATTAATGCCGATATTAATAGCAGTCTTCAGATAATCACAAAGAAATTCCCAGGGACTTTTACTGCCGTTTGCGTAGCATGAGTAGGGTGGGAATAGTGAGCTGCGCCGTACAGCCTGTATTGGTTAATCCAATATCAAGATAAAAGCTATCACAATTTTCTACAGTTTTTTTCGTACGGTAAGAAATTTTACCTAAAATTCCTTAGCTTTGAGCTTAAATGGGAGCATTGTCACGATGAAAAAGAGCATCAATATACTTACAGCTTGGCAAATTTATCCCTATAGAACCCCTAAGCGTATCTATAGCAATCCTAAATGATTTGTAAAAAAATAGGAAGATCAAAATCTTAATACTGTGACGATTTCCCACAAACAAACAGCACAAAGCCTGCTGAAGTTATTGTCAGTTGAGCTGCTCTGAGCGAATAAATATTTTTTTGTGACCTTACTCGCGTGACGAATGAAACCAGACTAGATGGCAAGTTGTTTGCTCGGTTCCCTTGCAGTACTTGGATCAAGGTTAAATTCAGTATCTAGAAATTGCACTGCCTCATAAGTCTCAATCCACACATGAGCACCACAATTTGCTGGTTTGTAAGGTCGATACACGATATAGCAAGGACCTGAAATATATAATTCATAACCATAATCGTTGCGCTTGCTGTCTTTGAGAGACACTACTGGTTGAAATTGCTCTGGAGGCTTTCCTTTATTACCTTGAATGTTGTGTTGATTAACATGAATCATTTGTGCTTTCTTCGCTTGTTGCTTGCGCCAGATACCTTCGGGACCGCGCCGAGCGGGAATTATTCTCGGCATTCCACTTTTAGATACTGGAATTTTCCAGAATCTACCATTTTTTTTGGCTCCTTTGACTCTTCCTTGAGCGAGTAAAACTAATAAACGTTGACGAGAGATACCTAATAAAATAGACGCTTGTTTAGTACCCATGATTCTTACCTCAACTCTTGGCCAATAGTAAAGTTTACTTTATTACTATAACATTTACAGGATGTAACCTAAAAACAAAGATAAACCAAATTATTGGTTTTGTCAACAAGAGAGTTTGCGCTTAAAAGTATGAGTGGTTAGGGTAGGAGTTAATTAAGATGGCCCAAAGCTGAAACCTTGAAGTCCCAAATCTGAAGCAAGAGCTTTCAAACCTCAAATTCCTCAAAAGATGCGGTTAGGGGAAATAAGTCTGATTTATACATAATAGACTTGTCGCTTTATAACTTAAAAAATCCTCCAAACGCTTGATATGTAAGGATTATAGCCATTGAAGAAATAAAAGCCTGAAATTATTACTCTACCTGAGTTTGAGCGATTTTTTTCCTCTATTTAACGACAAGTCTAATTAATTTAGGAATTTCATACCTAAAATTAGCAACGCTAGATTTTTATACCATAACTTACTCCAGCAAAGTAATTATAGTTCTCACCACACCCGCACGTTCCGCCTTTGCCGTCACCTCAATCTCACAACCAGCAACACCTTTAACTACCCACTCCAAATGACAACGATAACTTACACCTTGAGTTGACCAATTGAGAAATCTAAAAGCTTCACTCGATCGCCCCTGCAAATGATCGATTTCCTGCTTTTGTTTCCCACTTACCAACGTTACACGATCGGGTAAATCTAAAATTACTTCTATCGGTTTAACACTTTTTTGTTCCAAAGCTTTTTCACTGGTATAAGTAGGCAAAAATCCTTGATTTTCCAACTGTACTACCAGATGATAAAGATCGCCGCCCTGATATTCAACCACAGTCTGACTCACTGCTAAACGAGGTGACATCAAAGCATGAGCAATAGCAAACTGACATTGTTCCTCACACAACTTTGGTAAATATTCAACAGGAGCATTTTGCCAAACCTCCTTGTGATTCCACCCACCAATTTCTACCTTACCCAGTTGGGGATGCTCAAAAGGTTGCCATTCAGTAAAACCCTTGCCTCCCAATTTTTCATCATTCCACTGCATCAATTTCAAATCATCTGAAACAGGATGGCGTCTTAACCACTTAATATAATCTTCCTTCTTAACTCCTGCTGCAGTAGGCGCATCCCAAAGCTCAATGATAAAACCAAACCAACCGAAGTTATCGTAGCAATAATCATCCATTGCACCATAAGTCTTCTTATTAGCAGGAGAAGAGAAGTTATGATAAACCGAAACGCATTCATAACCAGTCATTTCAGTACCCTTTTCCCCAATCAACTTGTAAATTTCCAAATCCTCCACAGGAAAGTGATCGTCTGGATAAATACTATAGGGGCGTAAAATGACTGCAGAAAATGTATGATAACTAATGAAACCATTAATATTAGGATGTTCTCGCCAAAATTCTGCCACAGCAAGAGTTTCAGGTTCAGAAAAAGGAAAATCTCCAGCACCTTTTTGTTTTCCCTCTGGTTGCCACTCGTAAGGATAGTTGCGATTAAAATCCATTCCTTCGAGAGCGGGAGCTACTTTGATATCGTAACCGTCATAATTTTTAATGATGCCCTCTGGCAGAATAGTGTAATAAGTGCCACCAAATTCATCGGGTTCGCGAGGCACCATAATTCTAGGATCTTCTGAGGAAATCTTCCAAGCTCCACAGTTATCCTTAAGTCGCATTTGCAAAATTAAGCCATCTCCATTGATGTCTTCCCAGTGAAGACCATCACGTTCTTCGGGATAGGGATAATGACGAATACTCGATCGCAATCTTTGGGGAGTTGTTAAATATTTTTCTGCTCCATCAACAGCAATACGAGGTAATATATAAACTGTGTAGTTGTCTAATAAATGAGTGATTCGAGATTCAGTAGTGTAATTATTTAGTAGATAATAAATATTATATAGAGCAACAGCCGAACCTGTAACTTCTCCAGCATGAATATTAGCATCAATCCAATATCCAGGTTTTTCTATCGCCTCTCCTGTATTTTGATTTGTTAGAGTAGCCAGAAAAATCTCTAGTCCGCCATAGCTTTTGCCAATAACTTTTAACTCTATTAAATGAGGATTATTTTCTCTCATTTGATGTAGAAAATTTACTACTTCTTGATATGTGTAGTAGTGGCTAAAATCAAACCCTAATTCTGTCATATTAAATTATTTAATTCTCTATAATTAATAGCCAATTCAAGCATAGTATAGTTACATTAAAATAATTACAAAAGTGTTAGTAAATTTCCTGCCAACAGATGGTAAAAATCAAACTATCCTTTAGGCATAAAAAACGACTGAGCATAGTTATCAAACTATTTTTAATCAATTATGGAACTGTTTGACTCTCAGAAAAAATAAATCTTATAAATTCTTACATTCTGACTCCTGACTCCTGACTCCTAACTCCTACTTTTGATAATTATTTTGCCACTTCCACATACTACTAGAAATCAAATTTGTCAAAATATGGGCAGTAATTGGTATTAATAAATTATCTGTTGCTAAAGCGCTGTATCCTAACACCATACCAACTATTGTTGCCCAAATCATATAAGGCCATTGTTGCCTACCACTCAAATGTAAAACACCAAAGAAAACACTTGAGGCAATTAACGCCCATGTATCTAATCCCAAGGCAGATAAGACGACACCTCGAAATAGCAATTCTTCACTTAATCCTGGTAGCAACCCCAACCAGACTAAATCAGGCCATAACAGAGGAGATAGAACTAACATTAAATATGTATCTGCACTACGACGATAGGCAGGCCAAATGCGATACAATAGAGAACTAGCAGTAGTAATACCCAGGGCGATCGCTACCCCCCAGAGCAACGCCCTCAGATTCCAACTTACAGGCAATAAAATTACACCAAGTAGCAGGCATATTTTAGAGATAGCCAGTAATACTAATGCTGTTACTCCCATGGCTACCAACACTTGGATGCGAGTTAGTGGTTCGATGTCCGGGTTTTCAGGAATTTTTTCTGTCACTTATTAGCTATCAAATAGACTTATGGTTTTTTCTCTAAATATTGTATAGTAATTCTCATACTTGAGGCTGTTGCTAGTAGTCAGTAGTCAGTAGAAAAGAGGGAACAGGGAACAGGGAACAGGGAACAGGGAACAGGGAGAACTAATTGATGATTTATGGATAGTAATTGATTTTATTTTTAATTTTCACACCTATGTTTAATAGTCAATAGTCAGTAGAAATAGGATATGGAACTATTAGAGTGGCTTTTCAGATGCTAGTAGTCAGTAGTCAGTAGAAATAGCTTTAATCTCATTTTTTTTTGGAGATATCTAATAAATTCTAGCAATAGACTTTTCTAAAAATGAAAAATAAAATTAATTCTTATCCATAAATTATCAATTACTCCCCCCTGTTCCCCAGAGCTAATTTTTTGTTGTCAGAGAATATTTACAACCCTATATTTTTTGATAGCCTGTACTTCCCACCTTCCCCATCCTCCTCATCCTCCCCATCCTCTCCATCCTCCCCAACCTCCCCATCTTCTCCTCCTTTTTTTCTCTTGTGACAATAAATTCACCCTGCCCCAGTTCCCAGTTCCCTCTTTTCTAGAGATGTCTAATTGATAATATTTCTGGTTTTAAAGCTTCCGGACTAATACCTGCCCTATGAGCAACCAACACCCCCAACGCTTCTAAATATGAATTTACTTCCAACGCCTTTATCCCTAACTTTTCAGGTGATACCTGCATTTGGGTTTTATTTTCTCTCACCGCAATAATTTGGGCTTTAGTTTGACTGAAACTCATCACTGCACTACCCCCACAAGCTGTCCCAGGTACAACTACCGCATCAACTTGTTTTGCCCAAATAGTATTCGGAACTGCCAAACCCTCTTTTACTCTCACTAACTGTGGCGCACGACTCAAGCCAACCAAAACACAAGGCAAAAATGTATAACCAATTTCTTCAGCGGCAGACCGAGGTGATAAATTAGGGTCTAGGGGTAGAGGCAATAAAGCAGGAGCATGGGCGCAAGGAATTTGAAAAGTTTTGACAATTAAATGACTAATAACTGCCTCTGCTCCTGCTAGGGGGTCAACTCCTTGGCCATGACGATATTCTTGTAATGCTGTACTACCTTCGTCGTCGGGAAATCTGGCAACAACAGCGATCGCCTCTGCTTTTGCTTTGGTAATTAGAGTATCTGCTGCTCGTAGCAAGCTATCAGGATTAGCTATTGTCCCCCAAGATGCCCCAGAATCAGACTGTCGTAGTTCTACTCCCAATGGGGAGTCAGTCACAATGTAATCTGTGAGATTTAGACCTAAAGTTGCTCTCGTAGCATCAGCAGCTTGTAAATGGCGCAGTTGTAATTCTGGTTCAATGGCCTGGTCAAGAATTAAGCCTACTCGGTTTTGATGTACTGGTTGTAATCCATACCATCCTTGAGCAAATTTGTCAAGAGCATACCCTTCTACATATAGAGCATTAGGTAATGACCAATAAAGTTGTGCCCCATTTAGAACATTGGGGTGAGTTATCAGAATATCGCAGGTTTGAGCGATCGCCCGTGCTACTGGTAAAGCATCACCAGCATAGCCTCCGATAGATGCACCGATACCAGTGGGAATAATTAAGACTACTGTATAAGGACGTAATTTCAACAATTAATAATTAATAATTAATAATTAACAATTACCTTTTCTTGAAACGGATAGGATTGACCAACTGGACTTTGGGATTTTTTACACTGAAAATGGCTTCAAACCCAGTATTTGCAAGGGAAATACCTTAACTTGCTTAAAATAGCTGTTTGCGTAGCATTCCGCAGGAAAACCTAGATATATCAAGAAAACGTCTGATTTTAGGTAAAAATATTGCTGTATAAGGGTTTGACCTTATTTTTAACCTTTTTTTTCCTAAAGTCCAGCTAAAAAGAAAAAATTTTCTTTTTTATCCTTTAAACCTTAATTATTCGGTAAAGTCAAAAGTCAAAAGTCAAAAATTAAAAGTAATTTCTATCCTAGTGGTAAGTTCGGTAATTGCTCAAAAATTTTGACTCACTCAACTAATTTTAGAAGCAACACTTTGTCAAGTCAAAGAGTTAAAAGTAATTTCTATCTTTAAAAGATTCATTTTACATTCTAGGTATATGATCTACAAAATTAAAATTACAAAATTTGATAGGGATTTTCCATGGAAAATCCCTAAATTATTTTTCTGGAGATATCTAAATTATTAATCAAAAAATATCAACAAATAATTAGGAATTAGTTGCTAGATTTTTTTCCTCAACTACTACAGCTTCTACATGAGCTTTTTGTTTTTCTGTGTCTACCTTTGTCACTGCCCAACGTAGAGGAGTTCCGCGTTTTTCTAACTCTTTTTCAATTTCTTGATTGAGTTTTACTGGTGATTCTTGCAGGTCAATTTCAGCATTAATAAAATGAGTAGTCATTTCAGTTATCACTTATCAGTTTTTTGGGTTATATAGCAATCCTAAATTAGGTTGTAAAATTTTATTGTAGGGGTTTGGTCTCCAAACCCTATTTTACTCTGGGTTTAGAGACTAAACCCCTACTGTTTTTTTTCACAAATCATTTAGGATTACTATAGCAATTATATGATTAATTAGTTCATAACTATTTAATCAAAATCAAAGAATAAAATTGTTAGAATAACAAGGATGCTGAATAGGGAATAATCAACTATAAATAATTAATTGATTTGCTTTCCGCGCTTTTCCCATCCCTACATCCATGTTAAAAATTCGTGTCGTGCTTTCTTTCTATTTATAGAGAAGCAAATTGACGGCTATAAACCTCATCTTCCTTTTCCGTTTCTATCTTTAAATTAGACCGAGGATGAGCAACACATAACAACACATAACCTTCTGCTTGAAGTTCTGCACTAACTCCCATACCATCACTTTGCTCTACAGTACCCTCTTCAATAATCTTAGCTGCACAAGTAGTACAAACCCCTGCATTGCATAAATTAGGCAAATCTAAATTAGGCAAATCTAGTTTAGCCTCCTGTGCAGCCTTTAGAATTGTCTTATCCTCTGGCACTTCTATAGTTTGGGTTTGTCCTTTGTGGTGGATTTCAACAGTATAAGTCTTAGACATATTGTAATTCGTGGATTTAATTCCTAAATGGAATTCCGACTCCTCTTATTTATGAAGCATTATGTATGGTAACCCCTTTATGGATTGAGGGCAACCCTAATTATTGGAAATGAAACAAAATTTTACAATCTATATA
>NZ_JAAHHT010000104.1:21183-30388 GCF_010672085.1 Okeania sp. SIO3I5 | reverse complement strand
CTACCTATATATTTGGCGTGCCAGTCGAGTCGGCAAATATTTACTAAGTCTTAGAAACCAGAATATTCAAATATTTTTCTGTTCAACTTTTGCCTAGCTCCATCCTAAATTTTGCTTCTCAAACCACTACCTATATATTTGGCGCGCCAGTCGAGCCGACAAATATTTACTCTTTTTGGAAAATCCGAAGATTCAAATATTTTTGACTCCCGTTTTGCCGACTTCCAGCCTAAATTTTGCTTTCTAAACCACTACCTATATATTTGGCGTGCCAGTCGAGTCGGCAAATATTTACTAAGTCTTAGAAACCAGAATATTCAAATATTTTTCTGTTCAACTTTTGCCTAGATCCATCCTAAATTTTGCTTCTCAAACCACTACCTATATATTTGGCGCGCCAGTCGAGCCGACAAATATTTACTAAGTCTTAGAAACCAGAATATTCAAATATTTTTGACTCCCATTGTGCCGACTTCCAGCCTAAATTTTGCTTCTCAAACCACTACCTATATATTTGGCGACTCGACTGGCGCGCCAAATATTTACTCTTTTTGGAAAACCAGAATATTCAAATATTTTTTACTTCCCTTTTGCCGACTTCCAGCCTAAATTTTTCGACTCAAACCACTATCTATATATTTGGCGCGCCAGTCGAGTCGGCAAATATTTACTAAGTCTTTAAAACCAGAGGATGCAAATATTTTTCTGTTCAGCTTTTGCCTAGCTCCACCCTAAATTTTTCGACTCAAACCACTACCTATATATTTTCCGAACCAGTCGAGCAGCTAAATATTTACTCTTTTTGGAAAACCAGAGGTTGGTGTCTATTTTCCAGTCAGACTAAAAAAATCAACCAGATCTGCGTAGCATTAATTTATGAAAATTCCTCTAATTTGTCTCTCGATTCTTCCCATTATCTTTGATTTTCTGATAATACTTTTGTGCAGTTTGCATCCAAGCTTTTACCTGAGATTCTAGCCAAGATTTTTCTGCCTCTAAAACAGATTTTTCTGCTTCTAAAACAGATTTTTCTGCCTCTAAAACAGAATTTTTTTGCTCAAGATTATCCACCCAAGAATGTAATTTCTGAGAATCTTCTTGCAGTTTAGATTTACCTTTCTCCAGATTTTTTACCCAAGCACTATATTTATCAACCTCCAACTTGAGGCGAGAATTTACTTGCAATATTTCTTGTACTCTAGTCCCTAACTGCTGCACAAAGATACCTAATTTTCCAGACTTACCCCGCCAACTTTCGAGCAACTCACATAACTTTAACGCCTCATCAAAATTTCCCCTTTCCAAATGACGATAAATTCGATAATAACTCACCCATTTAACAGTTCGAGACAGCACCTCATTTTCCCAATCATTTAATTCTGAGTCTGATAAATTTAAACTATCAATTAAATTACTACAGATTTGTAAATGTTCCTGAACCTGATAAAAATCATCAAAACTGTGAGTTTTATTTCCTTCATGCCACCGATAATATCCCAAGATTTCTTTGACAAAATATATATCGGCAACCAAAGCAATTTTCAACCATAATTCTAAATCCGCAGCAAAAGCATAATTGTCATTAAATTTGCCGCCAACTTTTTCTAAAACCTGTCGTCTTATCAATACAAACGGGCAACAAATAGGATTAGCTTCTCCTAAATTTTTCCTTACCCATTCTTCACCATTAACAAACTTATCTTCAGCATAATTTGCCCAATCCCAATTAAGATAATTATTCTCACTATCTACCACCATAATAGAGGAAGTAACTAAACCGACATTTTGGTATTTGTCTAGAATTTTTACCTTTTGCTCTAAATTTTTTGGCAACATCAAATCATCCTGAGCAAAGACAGTAATATATTCTCCAGAAGCAGATTCTAAACAACGATTCCAATTAGGAAAAAGTCCTAAATTTTGGGAGTTTTGTAAGTATTTAATTCTGCTATCTTTTTCTAGATAACTTCTAATAACTTCTGGAGTATTATCAGTAGAACAGTCATCGGAAATAATTAACTCAAAATCTGTAAATGTCTGTTCAAGAATACTGTCTATTGCTGGAGTGAGAAATTCTCCAGAGTTATAAGTAGGTAAACAAATAGTAACTTTAGGAAAATTGTTTATGGGCATTTAATCTAATAGTAATATTGCCGGAATACTGCATTATAGCAAAGACAAGTAACAAGGAAAAAAGAAGAAGCAAGAATGAGGAAAATGTTATATATAGCAGTCGCCATTACTGTTAGTAAATTCTCGCTCCTCTCAAATTTAGTCATAGCAATAGTTTAACTTTGAACTTTAGCTATATGGCAATCCTAAGTTGGTTGTAAAAATTTTTATAACAGTTAATTTTAACTGAAAATATTTGAAATTATTACTCCTGATTCTTGACTCCTAACTACCACCAAAATATTACAATTGAAATAGGATTGTTGTACCAGTCCATAGAGAAGTTTATACAAAAAAGGAAGCGGTTATAATCCAATTTCCTTATTTGTATAGCACTAGGCAAATACCTTAGAACATCCTACTGTCAAATCAATTCAAAATTAAAAGTTATTAATTTGCTCATTATAACCTCTGCCTGTTTGCGAGCATGAGCAGGAAAATCAGAGGCTTGAAATAAGGAAAATATTTTTGATTTTTTCGCGCTCTGAAGAACGAAGCTTGAATCCTGAATTAAACAATTATTGAAATTAAGTTAGAAGGCAAATTTTTGAACTTTTAATGCGTGAATTTTGAATTCAAAAAATGGTCAATTTTCTTATTTTTCATCTTTCCTCACCAGCAAAATTTATTGCCCTAACCAAAAATTTACCAAACTGATATTTTAGAGATAAATTTCTAGAAGTAACAATCAGGGATTAGATGTGAGAATTTGACTATTCCTTAAAAGTCTAGAATATAGTGGTCTCCCTTTATTCCCTCTAACTTTTTCCTGATACTAATTCACTTTTAATAATGGATAATGGATAATGGATAATTACCTCTCCCTTTTAGATAGAGGATTGACTAAAAGGAAAAAAATTATTTTTTTCCCCTTTACCCAAGGAGGCTTTAAACCTGAATTATCTAATTATTTAATTGTTTAATTGTTTCGGTAAAGATTTCACAAATGGTTTCAAACTTTTAGATATAGAATAATTATCCAAAATTACTGTAGTATCAAAGTTTAGAGTCTATAAAATCTTACTTTTAAATTTTAAATTTTGACTTTTGACTTTTGAGTGCGGTTATCATCTTAATAAGATCAATTTTTTTCCTCCTTCCTTATTCCCTAAAAATCTAGGATCTCTGAGAATTTGAATAATACCATTTATCAAAAATAGTGCTATATATGAATGTGCTGTAGTTGTTTATCTAATACCAAGTCTTTAGAGCAGCAAATACTCTCAATTTTAGACTCATTCCTTCTTTAACTAATGACTCGTGAGTGGGTTAATTATGAGTTATAACTCCCAAAGATATATAGCCAAACTTTTAATATTTGGTACAAGATTGCTATAGAATTAGCTTTCATTAATTCCATAATCTGCCACTCTCAAACAATTTTTTACTTCTTTCTCCCTTTATTTCCTCTAACTTTTTCCTGATCCTAATTCACTCTAAATATTTAACGAATTATTTCAAATTCTTAGATGTAGAAGAATTATCCAAAACTATTGAATTATCAAAGCTTACAATCTATAAAATCTTACTTTTAACTTTTAACTTTTAAATTTATGACTTTTGACTTTTGACTTGATAAATTTCCGGGTGAGTGTAACAAACTCTTGTAATAGGAAAGTAGACTCCATGCTTAACTGAGGTAGAAAATTTTTCTCCTCCACAGAAATAAAAAACTGCTCCTGTATTTCAATGGAATCTTTGCAAATAAAAATCAACTAAAAATCAACCTCTATTATAGATAAATCAACAAAATATGAATGTTTCTAAGACAGCCATCTTAACCCTTGCTGCCCTCAGTTCCCAAAGTTTAACTACAGAGGCAAAAGCTACTCCTAATATTAATCCTTACCCTCAGACAAATGCACCAGAAAATAGTCATCTTACTGACTCTATTAATATTAGTAGTTCGCGCTCTACTCAATCAATTTCTACTCCAGAAATCTTAGTCAGTAAAGCTCATAATAATCATCAACTTATAGCTACTTCATCAACTCCAAACCTAAATCAAATCCGAGGAGTTTTAAACAATAGTTGGTTAGGGAAGATAGTAGAATTTTCAACAGAAAATAATCATCAATTTCGGCAAATTGCTTATCAAATTGCTTTACAAACAGATGGGGAATCAGAAGCTAGTCTCGATCTTAATCCTACCCTGACTTTATTAAATACTTTATTATTAGTTGCAACTTTATTACCTCCTGTAACTATTAGCTTTTTTTGGTTGCTTAGAAGATTGGTAATTAAAGAATTAGTAGGTGAAGTTAGTAAGCGGTTAAAAAAAATTAGTGAGTTAGAGTCAAATCTGAATAAATCTCAAAAATTATTTACTGAATTAGAGAGTCACATAGTCACTGCCAAAAAGTCAATTGAATTTCTTCATCAAGAAGCTAAAATTTCCCAATCATCTGTAGAACAAATAGAAGCTCTAAAATCTCAGTTTTTAATGCAACTACAAGTAATTATTTCCGAAGCTCAAGAAGCCAAACATCAGGCTATTCAAGAAATTAATTATCCTGTCAAGTCAGCAACTAAATCTGTTAAAAATACTCAAGATCCAAAATTATCTGAAAAACAACCTGAGATGACTGCTGATGATTATTTAAAATTAGGAGAAAAGCAGTTTGCTGAGGGTCAATATAATCAAGCTTTAGCAACTTTTGAAAAAGCTATTTCTCTTAATTCTGCTTTAAGTGAAGCTTGGTTTAAACGTGGTAATGTTTTTGTAAAATTGCAGCGTTATGCTGATGCTCTTGCTGCTTACGATCGGGCAACTTCAATGAATTCTGATCGATTTGAATATTGGTTTAATCGTGGCAATGTTTTTGTAAAATTGCAGCGTTATTCTGAAGCATTAGCTTCTTATGATAAATCTCTTTCTCTAAAGCCAGATTATGTAGAAATTTGGCTAAACCGAGGTATTTTGCTCAGGAAATTACAACAATATAATGAGGCACTTGTTTCATATCAACAAGCTCTTTCAATTCAGCCTCAAAATGTTGATATTTTACATAATTTAGGTGCTTTGTTAGGAAAATTAGAGCGCTATGAAGACGCGATCGCTGCTTTTGAAAAAGCTCTAAAAATTCAACCAAATAAATTTGAAATTTGGTATAACCGAGGCAATTTACTGGGCAAGTTACAATCTTTTACTGAGGCAATTAATTCTTATGACAAAGCTCTGAAAATTCAACCAGATAGATATGAACTTTGGTACAACAAAGGTGCTGTTTTGTGGCAAATCGAAAAATATAAAGAAGCAGTTATTTGTTATGACCAAGCAATTAAATTAATGCCAGATGATTATGAAGTTTGGCATAATAGAGGAGTAGCTTTGGGTGCTTTAGAAAAACATGAGGAAGCAGTTAATTCTTACGATCAAGCAATTAAAATTTATCCCCAATGTTATCAAGCTTTTCTGGGTAAAGCAGAAGCATTATTGAAGTTAGAAAAATATGAGGAAGCTTTAACTTCTTGTAATCATGCTATTGCTATTAATAAGGAAAATTATGAAGGTTGGTTATGTCAAGGTCGGGTATTAGAAAAATTGTCAACTTATGCAGAAGCTTTGACGGCTTATGACCGAACAATTGCTATTAATAATAATAGTTATGAAGCTTGGGGAAGAAAAGGTATAGTCTTAGAAAAAATGAAACGCTATAAAGAAGCTTTGGCTTGTTATAACCGCGCTCTTGCTATTAAACCAGATGATTCAGAATCTCAGCTAAAACGTCGTACATTATTGTCAGAATTACAAGGAAAAGAAGTTGTAAATGAGCAAAATAAATCTAATTCACCAGCAAATTTAGATGTCAGTAATAGCCAAGATAAAAAACTCAAAAAAACTCAAAAAAATCACCCTATTCTTGCACAAAAGGGAAAAGCAGTTAAGTAAGCATTCAGCTATCAGCCATTCCTTTTGGTTGCGCGATAAAAGCTTATTTAAACCCTGTGCTACCCTACTATTCCACTCAATAAAATGTAGAAAAGTTTTTGATAAATGGCATTATTGTTGATAGCTGAATGTTTATAGAGTTAATAGCGATCGCTAGATTTTTATAGAAGAATTACTATAAGGAGTAAGTTCAACAATTAATAATGAATAATTACCTCTCCTTGAAAAGAAGAGGATTGACTAATAATGAAAATTTTTATTTATTATCCCCTATCCAAGGGGAGGCTTTAAACCAAAATTTTTCGGTAAAAAATTCTAGGTTTTCGGTAATAGGCAACAGATAGCAGAAAAGAAAAATAGAGCTGTATTTTACTCTTATTGAAAAATACTATACAAGTTTCAAAATACTGCTAGATTAACTTTTTTAGTAAATAGGGGAGACCTTGATTTGGCAAGTGGCAAGTAATAAGAAAAGCTTTTTGCCACGGATGCACCGATGTACTAGAAAATTAAATAGGTATTGATTAAATTTAAAAATATTGACAGATAAAGGTAAGCGCCTTTTTGGAGTCGAAAAAAGTACCAGGTAAAAAGTCTAAAACGCTCAAAAAGTTAGCATTTTGGGCAAGAGTTGGGAAAAAAAATGCTCCTCTACTCCCCCGTTACCCCACTCCTTAAAAAGACTTTTTTAGCCAACCCTAAACAGTCAGGGTTTCTATTCCCTACTTCCTATTTTCCCACTATCTTTTTTAATTGGATATTGTTTACTATGGTTGTTACCTCAAAACTTAACTGGAAATATGGATTTATCGCCTAATAATTATCCCAATAGCTGTCAGAGCAATTCCCATAACTATTAATTTAGGAGTAGAGAATGAAAATCCAGAGCATTACTACTATAGTATGAGACTCTCATTCTCTGAAGCTCTAAAAAAAATCGCCGATACCAATTGTACTTTTCTAAAAATTGTGATAGATTAATATATAGTTGGGGGTAACTCGCCCTTATGCATGATTTTTTATTCAACTTAAAAACTTTAAGAGCTAAAAATCAATCAGCTAGCATATTATCAAGAAAGGGAAAACTATTCTTAGTTAAACGGTGAAAGCCAACTCTTGCTTCAAACCTAATAAATTTTTAATTGATATTAATTCTGAGGACTGACTCCTAACTACTCTCCCCGAAGGGGCTATAGTATGAGACTCTCATTCTCTGAAGCTCTAAAAAAAAATCGCCGATACCAATTGTACTTTTCTAAAAATTGTGATAGATTAATATATAGTTGTGGGCAACTCGCCCTTATGCATGATTTTTTATTCAACTTAAAAACTTTAAGAGCTAGAAATAAATCAGCTAGCGTATTATCAAGAAAGGGAAAACTATTCTTAGTTAAACGGTGAAAGCCAACTCTTGCTTCAAACCTAATAAATTTTTGAATTGATATTAATTCTGAGGACTGACTCCTGACTACTCTCCCCGAAGGGGCTATAGTATGAGACTCTCATTCTCTGAAGCTCTAAAAAAAATCGCCGATACCAATTGTACTTCTCTAAAAATTGTGATAGACTAATATATAGTTGGGGGTAACTTGCCCGTATGCATGATTTTTTATTCAACTTAAAAACTTTAAGAGCTAAAAATCAATCAGCTAGCATATTATCAAGAAAGGGAAAACTATTCTTAGTTAAACGCTGAAAGCCAACTCTTGCTTCAAACCTAATAAATTTTTGAATTGATATTAATTCTGAGGACTGACTCCTCGCCCCGAAGGGGCGATAAAAATTCAACCTTAATAATCAAGCAACCCTAGCAATAATAGTGCGGTGACGGTGAGTATTACAAATTATTTTCGGAGCTGAAAAACCAGCATCAACCAACTCCTTTTCAATATCCAAAGTAAAATATTCATCCAAATAAGGTTCCGTACTCTTCAACAAAGTAAAAATATGAGGAGCCATCGTAGCATAAACTTCCGACTTAGGATTCATATCCATAATAGCAATACTACCATTTGAACGTAACAAGCGCCTTGCCTCCCGAAAGATTTTTCGAGTAGCAAATTGTGGTAATTCATGGCATACCAAACAGATAGAAACCAAATCAAAAGAATCATCAGGTAAACCAGTTGCTTCAGCAGGAGCATGAACCCAATTAATATCCAAATTTTGCTGTTCAGAACGATAC
This sequence comes from Okeania sp. SIO3I5, assembly GCF_010672085.1. Taxonomy (GTDB): domain Bacteria; phylum Cyanobacteriota; class Cyanobacteriia; order Cyanobacteriales; family Microcoleaceae; genus Trichodesmium. The sequence goes on along the minus strand of NZ_JAAHHT010000104.1, from coordinate 22,139 downwards.
AAACCAACTGCCAAAAAATAAGGCGATAAATCTACCCCTGTGAACTTAGCTTCAGGGAAAACTTTTTGTAGGGGAAAAGTATTTAACCCCACGCTACACCCTAAATCTAAAACATCTTTTGGTGTAGAAATTTCTGCTTTTAAAATATCAATAAAACCTTTACGAAATCTAGCATCTCCACCAATACCTTCTTCCGGCCAAATTCCTGCATGAACCGCCAATGATGCTACTTCTACTTCAGTTGCAGCTTGCCAACTCATATTACCTTTTTCATAAGCATGAAATGAAGTGAGGTAATATTCTGGATATGTCAAATTAGGATTATTTACCTCTTCCCATTCTCTATTCCAATTACGTTCGGAAAGTTCTTTTGCTTGTTTACGCCAAGGAACACCAATTTTTTCTGCACGTTTAATAATCATCTTTCGTGCTTGAGTTTTAGCAAAATTAGCTAGTGGTTTAATTGAGAGAATTCCATTGACTAATTTTGTTGCTAAATTAGGCTTAGATTTGAAAGTAGTAGTCATTTCAGTTATCAGTTATCAGTTATCAGTTATCAGTTATCAGTTATCAGTTATCAGTACCTCGGACTAAAGTCGGAAGCTTTAAATAATGGATAGAATATTTTTTTATCCTCTTAAAAAGGCAAGATTAAGAATTCATTTTTTTGTGATTTTTTTTATCCTATAAATAATCTCTGAAAATTAATTTTTTTATTCTGTGAATCGACAAATTTAATGGGTTGATTCTACAGACTAGAGCGTGGTATTTATCTCTCAATTTAGTCTAGCACTATAGTTGTTTTCGGTTTTTTTAAATCTGTTGAAAGCTCATTGTATTTATTTGATAAATCTACAAATTTAATGGGTTGATTTTACAGACTAGAGCGTGGTATTTATCTCTCAACTTAGTCTAGCACTATAGTTGTTTTCGTTTTTTTTTAAATCTGTGGAAAA
>NZ_JAAHHT010000104.1:0-21083 GCF_010672085.1 Okeania sp. SIO3I5 | reverse complement strand
CTCATTGTATTTATTTGATAAATCTACAAATTTAATGGGTTGATTTTACAGACTAGAGCGTGGTATTTATCTCTCAACTTAGTCTAGCACTATAGTTGTTTTCGTTTTTTTTTAAATCTGTGGAAAACTCATTGTATTTATTCTATAAATCTACCAACTTAATTTGTTGATTCTACAGACTAGCTCGTGGTATTTATCTCTAAATTTAGTCTAGCACTATAGTTGTTTTCGTTTTTTTTAAATCTGTGGAAAACTCATTGTATTTATTTGATAAATCTACAAATTTAATGGGTTGATTTTACAGACTAGAGCGTGGTATTTATCTCTCAACTTAGTCTAGCACTATAGTTGTTTTCGTTTTTTTTTAAATCTGTGGAAAACTCATTGTATTTATTCTATAAATCTACCAACTTAATTTGTTGATTCTACAGACTAGCTCGTGGTATTTATCTCTAAATTTAGTCTAGCACTATAGTTGTTTTCGTTTTTTTTAAATCTGTGGAAAACTCATTGTATTTATTTGATAAATCTACCAACTTAATTTGTTCATTCTACAGACTACCTCGTGGTATTTATCTCTCAACTTAGTCTAGCACTATAGTTGTTTTCGTTTTTTTTAAATCTGTGGAAAACTCATTGTATTTATTCTATAAATCTACCAACTTAATTTGTTGATTCTACAGACTACCTCGTGGTATTTATCTCTAAATTTAGTCTAGCACTATAGTTGTTTTCGGGTTTTTTTAATCTGTGGAAAACTCATTGTATTTATTCTATAAATCTACAAACCTAATTTGTTGATTCTACAGACTAGAGCGTGGCATTTATCTCTAAATTTAGTCTAGCACTATAGTTGTTTTCGGTTTTTTTTAATCTGTGGAAAACTCATTGTATTTATTCTATAAATCTACCAACTTAATTTGTTGATTCTACAGACTAGAACGTGGTATTTATCTCTCAACTTAGTCTAGCACTATAGTTGTTTTCGGGTTTTTTCAATCTGTTGAAAACTCATTGTATTTATTTGATAAATCGAAAAACTTAATTTGTTGATTCTACAGACTAGAACGTGGTATTTATCTCTCAACTTAGTCTAGCACTAAAGTTTTTTTCTGGCTTTATATATTTTTTATCATATTTATTCAGGTTGATTTTTCAGTATAAACTAATTTTTATTGATGAATTTGATATTGCTCCAAGAATTTCACATCCATCTACAAACTACTTAAAATTCACTGCTTTTTATTCCATGTCATTCCAAAACCTTGTCTTGGATATACTTTAAGAGGTAATTTAGACTTAAATGAACGACCATCTAAATCAAAGTAAGTTATTGAAATATCAATACTTGAACCAGGTTTTAACCATCGAGTTCTAAGAGTAGATCCAAAAGCAGTAGATAACTTTTCACCATTTTCTAATAAAAGAATTTCACTTTTTCGATCAAAACAATTCTCAATTTGTTCAATCTTGAATTTTCTGGTAGCTTCATCGTCAGTGTTAATTCCATCTTCAAAAATATTTTTAATTTGCTCTGGTGAAGAATGTAAACGAATCCTTAATGCTGGACGATTTCCTATATTTGATACTACTAAATCATACATAATTTTCCCATTGCTAAGTTCATTTATATCAATATATGCAACAATAATTGGTCGATTTGACTGTATCCAATTTAGTCGCGTAAAGTATAATGATACCAATGAAATGATAATAGCAAAAAGGGAGAATAATGTTCCAAAAAACAATAATAATGTTCTTATATCGTCTGATGAAAAAATCATACAAATCAAATATATAGTAATCCTATTTTCTTCTTGTCAAAAATATTGCCTTTTTTTGGGAATAGGGAATAGGCAATGGGCAATAGAGAAGCATTTCGTAATTGATTTCTAGTTTTTGAATTATTACAACCTATTTAGAATTGCTATAGTGTGAAAAAGTCTTAAATATTCTGCCAATTTTAGTTTTAGAGCATTTTATATTTTTAGACAATTATCAAGTATCAAGCCATCAAAACCAGGTAAACAGAAAACAGAATTAATTACTATTTTTTTAATTTGTCATATACAAATCACTGATAACTGTTATTAATTCTATTGAACTATCAATAATATTGAGTAAATTATTACTCTGTTTAAACTATTAACTGTTAACTAATAACTCTTAACTGATAACTAATAACTGATAACTGATAACTGAATATCAGCGTTGTAAATTTCTTGGATCTAGAGCATCTCGCAACCCATCTCCTAATAAATTAAAAGCTAATACAGTCAGAATAATCAATAATGCTGGAGGCCATACTAACCAAGGTTGTAATACTAAAATTGAAGCATTCGTGGCCAAAGATAACATATTTCCCCAGGAGGGATCTGGTTGTTGAATACCTAAACCAATCAAACTTAAGACTGATTCTGAGATAATAAAACTAGGAATAGCTAAAGTTGCCGAAATAATTACATAAGTTGCGGTTTGTGGCAATACATGACGAACAATAATATAAAAAGAATTCGCCCCCATCGCTCTTACCGCTTGTACAAATTCTCGTTCTTTGATAGATAATACTTGTCCACGAATCACCCTAGCTAATCCTGCCCAACTAATAAATGAAGTAATCACCACAATTAACAGAAATCTTTGGGCACTGGTTAAACCAGGAGGTAATACAGCAGCAAGTGCCACTAATAAATATATACCTGGAATTGTCATTAATACTTCAGCGAAACGCATCAAAATACTATCTATCCAACCACCAAAGTAACCAGAAATTCCACCAATAATCATTCCCAAGGGAAAATAGATTGTAATTCCTACTAAACCAATAAACAAACTAATCCTACCACCAAAAAGTAAACGACTAAATTGGTCTCGCGCTTGTTCGTCAGTACCTAATAAATTAAATTTCCCTTCACCTGTGGTTCCAAATAAATGTCGATCCAAGGGCAAAATACCCAAGAGTTTATAGGGTGTTCCTTTGACAAATAAACCGATAAGGGATGGTTGATCCAAGTCTACATTTAATTCGCGGAGTCCAGTTTCTAAATCTACTGGCCCTTGAGTTGTGGGGTAAACGTGAGGCCCAATAAACTCACCTGCTTGATTTTGCCAGTAAATTTGAGTAGGTGGTAGTAGGGAACCATTGGGTTGAGATGTGTAGGGGTTGTATGGAGCAATAAAGTCAGCCACAATTACTACTAGATAAAAAATTAATAGTAATAATGCACCAAATCTTGCTAAAGGATTTTTTTTAAGATTTTTCCACCATTTCATAGATTTAATAGGGAGTAGGGAAGAAGAAAGATAAAGAACTATACTCTTACTAAATATAGACAGATTTTACAGCAAATTCCAAGTATGTTAAATATAGCAATCTTAATTTTATCCGTGTACAAAATTTCATTGCTTTTAGGGAACAGGTAAGAGTTTCACTTTTTTTATTTACTTTTTGATTGGTCACAACCTATTTAGGATTACTATATTAACATTTAGATGTTTTTCGTTCGGGCATCTTGCCCGCGAAAAGTGCACTTGATAAAGATGAAATATGCTGTGCAAAAGATGTTCTTTATGAAGAATAAATTTGCTGTACAAAAGGTATTTATCATCAATATGAAATCTACTGTATACTCATCAGAAAAATTATCTTAATAATTAGTGAGAAAAAAAATTCATTTTTACTGATAACTGGTAACTGAATTAAACTGATAAGTGTTCTTGATTAAGAATAAATTTGCTATGCAAAAGGTATTTATCATCAATATGAAATCTATATGAAATCTACTGTATATTCATCAGAAAAATTATTTTAATAATTAGTGAGAAAAAAAAATCTCATTTCTACTGATAACTTAACTAATACCAATTACCAAAAATAATGCTATACTTGCTCAAAACTTCAGTTATTAACTAATAAATCAGTAAGAGCAATGTTTTTAACAATTTGTTGCCATTAAATGAAGATATAAGATGTTTTTGAACCATACTCCCTACTCCCTACTCCCTCTGCTCAAGGAGATGTAGCAAGAATGCCTGAGAAATGGTATAAGCTGATAACTGATAACTGAATTAAACACCAATCTTTTGAGAAGGATCATGCTCCACGACAAATACATTTGAGTAAAGATTAGCAATTATTTGCTTACCTTGCTGTGTTAGTGATAAATATTTCAGAGCTTTTTCTATATAAGGATGAACTCCTTGCCAAAAAAATTGGGAATAATTATCAAGTAGATCGCTGGGATTTTTATATCCTACCTTTTTGTTAAAACCTGTCTCTTCAAATTCATAAAATAGATAACCTATTTTCTTGAGATAACGGGGGTCACTTAACTGACCTATTAAATCTGCTGCCCGTACTAAACCTGGATAATTAACAGTATTTTGATGATCTGATTCTTTCGGAACAGGAAAGCGTGTTAATTCAATATTCTGTTTAATTATTTCTACATCAATTAGTTTATGACCAGCAAATCTTTCATTAATAAATAATTTGGCTCTATCCACATGATAAGGAGTTAAACTAGCATCAGTAGAACCTAAGGGTAAATTAACCATTTCATCTCCCCTACCTGTAGCATACCAACCTTTTTTATCTTGCCGACAAACTCCTTTTACATATCCAATATCATGGCAAACTAAAGAAATAATATAGTGTAGCCAATCTTCGCAGGCCACACCTCCTTCTCGAATATGTTTTCCCCTCAGAATTTCTTGGCCTACAAGAGTCACTAAGATAGTATGCTCAACATTATGATAAAGGGCATCACTATTGGCAATATTTTCTAGTGCCATATTTCCTGCCCAACCAATAATTTCTTCATAATTAGACTTATAACCACCATAAGTACGATGGTAGCCTTCCTTAATTTTTTCTACAAATGAATTAATTAGTATCTCAGTAGCATTAAACATATTTTCTACTTAACTGATTTAGATTTTTTTGCTTTGATTTTTATTGTAGTTGTTTGTTGATTTTTTATTTATTTTTTTTGTATTGAGAATAACTGGTTGAAAATCCAAATGTTTGCCAAAAGTTTTTGCTAACTCCTCTAGTGATGTTTATAGTTATATTTCTTGGGGTTTGGTGATAATTACCTTTCTATTCTTAGCGATTCCTTCGCGTATAATTTAGTTTCCTGTTTTCGAGTTTTTTCAAAAATGCTGTTTTGTTACCATAACCTGCATCAATTAAAATTATTCTCGGACTTTGGCCTCTGTTTAGAGTACGGTCTATTAACTTGATTCCTATGTGTGGTTTTTTCTCAAATAATTTATCCTCTTTTCTTTCTGGTAAAGAACTAGAATATCGTTCCATTTTTAACAATAGAATTGCTGTTACAGCTAGGACATATTTATTGATAATTTGACATTTTTTTAAATAGTAGATACATATCTAGATTACCAGACTTTTCTTGTTCTATTTGCTGAAGACTACAAATAATTTACATGAAATTTGAAGCAGCGTTTTGCGGAGCGAGTTTAATTACCGAACAATTTTGGTTTAAAGCCTCCCCTTTTAAGAGGATAATCAATAAAAATTTTCATGATTAGTCAATCCTATCAGTTTCAAGGAGAGTTAATTATTAATTATTCATTATTAATTATTAATTGTTTAAGGAGCTTTGCTTTAGCAATCGCTCCACAGATATAATTCATATTTTTTCTTTGGTAACCTCGAAATATTTTGGTGATTAATATTGAAAAATAATAATTTAGATTAGGCGATCGCTATATATACTATATATATTACTACTCAGTTATTAATTATCAGTTATCAGTTGCTCCAGGTCAAGCCTGATGCTTGAGACCTTATTTTTTCCTCATGTTAATTTTTGAGAGACAATCATTTTAAATTTTATCTTTCTTGATATCATTTGCCTAGGAATTTTATGTTTTAATTAATTACTTGCTTATCAGCTTTTGCGGAGTCCTAATAATGTTCAAAATTGAGAAGTATATCTTAACTGCTAAAATGTTACCGAAAAATCAAGGTTTAAAGCTTCTGCTTTCTCATTGATAAAAAAACAAAAAAATTTATTTTAACCAATTCTCTTCTTTTTAAGAAGAGGTAATTAAGTGCCTATGCATGCATTAATTACCTATTTTGTTCCTAAATTCTCAAGCACTTTTTTGAGATATTGAAGTAAGCTGTTCGGTGTCATTCTTTCTAAAAGCTTTCTCCTTTCTGGATTGAAGTATTTCATAAATCTCATAATCTCATAAATATGTATTTAGCTTTTTTACTATATATTCCTATTGCTAAATATGTGTAATTAATTTTGCACAACTACTTATTAATTATTAATTATTGAAAAAACTAGCTTATAAGTAGTCGGACATAAATCAACAAGTCTGTGTTAAAAAATGTCAAATAATCGTTAAAAAATGTAAAAAAAAATGAATAATTTTTATGCTAACAGCATTTGAGTTATATTTACAAAACTTTATTGTAGAAATAATTCTTGAAAATGGTATTCATTAATATAATATGCTATGATAAATAAATGGAGAGAAGAGTAGTTAATAGCTCGCAGAAGACTATGAATTAAAAATCAGCAAATCAGGAAATAGTGCGAGGTATATAGAAATAAATTTGTCTTCTCCCAATAACAAAAGAGGCATATTTTTCTTGAAGTCAAGGAGGTGTTGATATGTCTAGTTCCGTTTATACCGAGCCAAAGTATATTCTCATCAATACTGAGCAAAAAAAATCTCAGCAGATAAAGCAGAAGAAGAAGCATAAACAAAAAAGAGCTAACATCATACCTAAAGCCAAAAGCGAAGAAAATTCATTGGATGAATATTTGCATACATCAGGCCATGAATCTTTTCAGGATTTACTGGTTAGATTTATTTATGGATTTATCCTTCCTTTGTGATTTTCAGATGTTTCTTTGACAAATTCATTGCTCATTTGACTAGACTTAATTTAATCATTTTTCCTCTTTATGGAAATTTATCAATTTAATGCCCGTCCAGTACAAGCACTTAGTAATAGGAAAGTGGAAATTTGTCAATAAGTATTTAGGCGTTGCACAATTGAGACGATAAGCGTGGACAATTCTCCCGTAGTTGCCTAAAACCTTAGTTAGTAGATAAACACAGAAACAAAGCTTCTACAAACTAATTATTGCCTTGAATCTGCAACACCTAATTATTTATTACTTGAAGTTAAATTCCTATTTAATTCAACCTAAAACCCACAATCTTCTTCACGCTTTTTCTAAAGGGGCCATTGTTAAACCTGCTCGACTCAACTGCTGATGGTACAATTCTGCCTGTTCTAGAGGTCCTACCCAGACGATCGCTTGGCCTTCGTTATGTACCTGATGAGTCAGTTCCCAAGCGCGATCGCTAGTCATACCGGGAATATATTTTTGTAGACATTCAGCAACGTGCTTAAATGTATTGAAATCGTCGTTTAAAACAATTACTTTATAGTTGGGATATGGTTTGTTAACAACTTGACTAGACTGTCTAGGAGCGAGAGTTGTGGAGGAACTACCCCCTGCTGCAACTGCTATATTTTCTGCAATTGCTGTGATGGAATTTTCAGGACTCATACTAATATTCTCCTTCATACATCAATAAAATTATAAAATTAAATTGGGATAATTTATATACATTTTAGCTGGTTAACGTTGACAAACGGTTCTTCTTATTGTCACCTTAATTTTATAAACGCTCCAATGCTACCGGAGATGATATAAGAAGTAATTATTGAGTGGATTTGAGCATTTATAAATGTCTGCACCTAAAATCCGGTTATATAATAATTGCAAAATTACTTCCTTTTAAAAAGATGTTCTATTGAAGACGAATTTAATAAATTCATGCTATTCAAATCCAATATTCTCCTAATATCACATCCGCTCTTCATGGAAGCGTTATCAGAAACCGGGTTTGTGGGAGGTTAATGTTAATATTGTCAGGCATTTTATACTTTCCCCGGTTTCTCTGCTTTTTACGCGACCAAAAAACTTTCTCCCGTAAGTACCTCTTCTTTCCTTTTTATTCTAATAGAATATCTACAAATTGCTATAAATCTTTCCCGTAGGAATAGAAGCAATAAGTTGGCGTGTATATTCCCGTTGTGGTTGATCATAAACTTGTTCGGCAGGACCAATTTCTTCAATTTTGCCTTGATTCATTACCACGATCCGATCGCTCATAAATTTCACCACACTCAGATCGTGGGAAATAAAAATGTAAGTCAACCCAAACTCATCCTGCAATTCTTTTAATAAATTCAGGACTTGCGCTTGCACCGAAACATCTAAAGCAGAAACAGACTCATCACAGATAATTAACTTAGGATTCAATGCCAAAGCACGGGCAATACAAATCCGTTGACGTTGCCCCCCAGAAAAAGCATAAGGATAACGACTTAACGAGTCAGCAGTTAATCCCACCCTTTCTAATAAATATGCTGCGCGATCGCGCCTCACTTTCTTATTACCTACACCGTGAATTAACATTGGTTCCATTACTGCGGCGCCAACAGTTAAGCGGGGATCTAGGGAACCAAAGGGATCTTGAAAAATAATTTGCATATCCCGTCGTAAACTCTGCAATATTCCTGAGTATGGGTTTGTAATTTCTTGCTCCTCAAAAAATACCTGCCCACTTGTAACTGGAATTAATTGGAGTATTGCTCTCGCTAAAGTACTTTTACCACAACCAGACTCTCCTACTAAACCCAAAGTTTCACCGCGAGCAACAGCAAAAGAAACATCATTAACTGCCATAAATAGACGTTTAGTTTGACCAAACATTCCTTTGACTGGGAACCCGACTCGTAAATGATTAACTTCCAAGATGGGATTTTCAGTTGTTTGAGGAACTGTTTCCTCTGCCAAATCTAGATTTTGTTGTTGTGTTATTACTGTCTTTTTTTCCCGAATTTCTATTTCTCCAGTGGAATTTATTACCTTTTCCATGAAATCAGAAACAGTAGGTAGACGCAAAACTTTACTATCTAGGGGAGGACGACAAGCTAATAAACCTTTTGTGTAAGGATGCTGTGGTTGAGAAAATATTTGCTTGATGTCACCATATTCAACTATTTTGCCTTGATACATTACTGCTACGGTATTAGCTACTTCGGAAATTACTCCCAAGTCGTGGGAGATAAATATCACTGACATTCCCCTGGTTTCTCCTAATTCCCGCAACAAGTCTAAAATTTTTGCTTGAACAGTAACATCTAAAGCTGTTGTCGGTTCATCTGCAATTAATAAGGTAGGGTTGCAAGAAATCGCCATTGCTATCATCACCCGTTGAATTTGACCTCCAGAAAGTTCGTGGGGATAACGATCTAAGATTGCTAGCTTTTTTTGGTTGACTTGCAGCATAATTTGGCGCTCGCTTACCTCTTCTACTTGACTAACAGCAGGTTTATCTGAACCATTTACTATTGTTGCTAGTTCCGGTTTAGATTTTACCTGTGCTAAATTTTGACTATTCTGAGTTATTTCCTCCAGAGATTTTTGTCGCAATACCTCATCACTGGGGAGAAGTTTTACTTCTTGAAGTAGGGATGCTGCTTGACGTCGTGCTTCTGCTGCTGAAACATTTTGATGAAATCTAATAGCTTCTGTTAACTGAAATCCTATAGTGTAAACTGGGTTTAAAGAACTCATCGGTTCTTGGAAAATCATCGAAATTTTTCCACCCCGGTATTGTTGCTTTTCCTGTTCTGGTAATTGTAATAAATTTACTGATTGAGAGTTTTGTTCATTTTTTTCGGAATTATTAAACCAAATTTCACCGCTAATTTGGCAAGATTTTTCTAGTAGTAAACCCATAGTTGCTAGAGATGTGACAGATTTTCCCGAACCTGATTCTCCAACAATTCCTAGGGTTTGCCCTTTCTTAACAGTAAAAGATATACCATCAACTGCTTTTACCAGTTTTTCTTCAGTTATAAATTGAACTTTGAGATTACGAACATCTAATACAATATTAGTCATTATGATTTAGAAATTAAATACCAATAATTCAGTTAACATAGGTAACTAATTATATCAAATATAGCGCTAGGGAATAGGGAATAGGTAATAGGGAATAGTAAACTGTTACAAACTTTTCCTAGGTCATGCTGCGCAAACAGGATTTAGAAATGTCCTAACCTTAATGCGTAGCGCTATATATAGCAAGATTATTATTGCTATTAGTAGTTAGCCAAAAAGTCAGACCTTTTTCCTAAATAGGTATTGTAAAGTTTTATTAATTTTATAGAAAAACATAGGAAAACAACTAAAAATATCTTAGACTGAGAAAGGATTGCAGAACAGCTCGTTAAATGTTTACAGGAGGGATAATACAGTTAGTAGAACGTACTATCATTAAAAAAAATAATCTGGTGTCAAATACAATTAGTCATGTCAATGTTCGTTTAAATACCAATAAGAAAAGTAGTCCCAAACGCTTTTAGCAATGGGATAGAGGGTGTTGTAGTTCACCCCGTTAAGGTAACACTTAATTAAAACTAAGTCAAGGAATATTTTTCTATAGATTTAGTAACTATTGCATAATCTAGATATGAATTATATTAGAATTAATCCTCATCATTGAAGTGCCACACAAGTAGTGGCGCGTCAAGCTTGAAAATGTGGATTAAAAAACCTAACTCCCCAACCCCACAACTATCCCCCCTTGCCCCCCGATGATGCGCTATCCTTTATAAGGAACTCCTGAAACCCTTGTAGAGAGGATGGGGAGGATGGGGAGGATGGGGAGGATGGGGAGGATGGTCCGTAAGAATCCTGTCTACATGGATAAAAAAGCGTATTTTTCAATACACTTTTCTCCTGAAAAAGCCGATTCAAGACAAAACCATAACTTGTCTATGTTGTCAAGTTTTATGTTAAGAAATATGTTTATAAAGCATAGCTTTGAAAGGGGGGAGGAGGGAAGGGGGTGAAGCTCCCCTCTCACTCATCAGGAGAGGGGGAGGGGCAGGGGGGAGAGGTCTTCTAGGTGGTTCGCTCAAATACCCACAATTTTAGTCTTGACACGGCAGTAGGGTTTGCTGAAAAAATTGGTTGATCAGGGTAGGACACGGGGACGGGTCGATTGGGGTTAAGCGGAGATGGGGAAATAGGTAACGGTTTCGGCCATTTTATGTGAAGAAATTTTCTGTTTAAATTCCAGTATTTTGAGGCAAAACTAGCTAATAACTAGGAGATAAATTGAATATAAAAAGCTCCATTACTTTAGCTATCCTGACTTTTAGATTTATTCAGCAAGCCCTAAGTATAACATTCAGGCATAGTAATTGGTATAATATTATGCCTAAAAAAAGAGTAACCCTATATTTGACATATTTTTAGTTGTTTTTAAATATGTAGATAAATATCTATAATTACCAGACTTTTTCTGTTCTATTTGCTGATAATTACAAATAATTATAGCACTACGCATTAAGGTTAGGAAATTTCTAAATCCTGTCCCTAGCGCGTAGCACTATAACATAAAATTTGAAGTAGCGTTTCTCGGAGCGACTTGAATTGTGGAGCTTTACTTTAGCGATCGCTCCACAAATATAATCCATATTTTTTCTTTGGTAACCTCTAAATATTTTAGTGATTACAGCGGTTTTCATTTGGGTAGAACACAGTAGGGGCGATTCGCTTGCTCGCCCCTACAGGGTTTTGGTTATGGCGATGTGGTTCATAAAGAAAGAAAAGCGCTGTAATATCTAAAAAATAATAATTTATATTAAGTTATCACGACATATATACCACTACCTTTACTTTAACTCAACAAAAAGGCGCTCTCTGTTAGTGGGGTTTTAACCCCTAGCTATAAAAGCTGATAGCTAGTTAATTAAGCGGGAACTTGGGAACTTTCTCGGATTAAAATAATTCTAAATATTCTAGGTAGTTTAACTTTTATTCTTGCTCGGAACTATGAATATTAAAGCTTTAGTTCGTACTATTCAACTATGTCCCCAGAAACTAATATCCCAGTCTTTATTCGTCGTAACTTTGTCTACATTAGGCTTGACGATCGGCATAGTACCTAAAATTCCCAACTCATCATCAACTTCTATATTTGATACAGCAGTTTATGCTCAAGAATCTTTCACAGATATAGCAGTTACTGCCGAAGAAATAAATAAGTATGCTATTTCAGTATTACAAATAGAGAACTTAAGAATAGGAGTATATAGAGAAATTCAAAATGAATTTCAAAAACGAAGTTCCGGAGGTTCTGTTCCACCAATAATTTGTAATCAGAAAAGTAGTGTTAATACCTTACCACAAAATGTTAAGGTAATTGCTGTGAATTACTGCAATAAAGCTAAAGAAATTATTGAAGGAAATGATTTGACAGTTTCTCGGTTTAATGAAATTACACAGATCCAAAGAAAAGATGAAACTTGGCGAGCAAAAATTCAAACTCAGTTGATCCGTATTCAACAACAACAACAAATTGATAATTAATAAGCCATACTGTTTATGGAAGTCAAAAGTCATTTTAGTTATCAGTTCCGAGCGCTGAACTTGGAGACTGGAAATCTGAAATTTCCTTTTTTATCCCCTTGAAAGGACAGGTTGTCAAGTTATGTGACGCTTTGTATCAGTTTTATAGAGCAGCTAACCTTGATATTATGGAAAAAGATGCTAGAAGGATGGGTGGCGATCGCCCTTTTGTTTTGACTAAGTTGAAGACAAAAGTAGGTTGAGAGCAAGTATTAGATTTGATCCAAAAGTATCTAATTTCAGATTAATTTGATTTTTGTAATCCCACAAACTTAAAACATGAATAATATTTGGCAACGTTTGAAACGTTTACCTTGGCAAGAACTCTCTTTAGTTAGTTTGATTGCTACTTTGACAGTAGCAGCTTCAGAAGTTATGTTAATTCTGAGCCTGAGAAATTCTTTTTTGATTCTGAAACCATTGAATATGTTATTTTCATCTCCTGTTTTTGGGGTATTAATACCCATAGGAGTAGCAGTAGGAATGGGAGCATTAGCAGTTTATTTATTGGAATGGTGGCAGAAAAAATGGTTACTGAATAATTCTAGTCTTTGGGCGCTAGTTTTATGTTTATTTATCGGTTTATTGTTAAAATCTTTATTTCCTTTGCTCAATCTATTGGTAACTGCCTCTAGAGCTTCATTAATAAGTTTAGCTATAGGGGTTTTCTGGAAAGGGCGGCCTTATTGGCGACGGTAAATAATATTTTAGGAGTCAGGAGTCAGGAGTCAGGAGTCAGGAGAAAGAAAAGATTTGAATAGGATGAAATTTTAAATTAGTATTCATGGTTAACATCTGTATTAAGATGAAGTAATTTTGCGATTACTGTATAACCGGATTTTATATAAGAGGGATAATATAGTCGTCGAAGCAAAGGTTAGGACAGTTCTAAATCCTATTTGCGGAGCATTTCCCTATAAGAAAAACCTTTTGATAGTACCCTGCTCCCTGTTCCCTATTCCCGATTCAAGTAGCGCTATAACGATTATTTGATTGCCATATTCCCATCTCCCCACCCCATCATAAGTATATAGGCAAACAAAAATGAAATTTGGTATAATTAAGATATTTTAAAGAAAAATAAGTCTAGTTAATAATCTTAAAAAAGTCTATATTTATATATAGAAATAGTATATAAAAATTTGCTTAATTTTACTTTTTAGATAACTATCTTTTTATGTAAACTTACTGAATATTCTACTAAATTATAGAGAATAATTATTTTTTAACTTTCAATTATTAAATTTCTGAATTAACAAATTTTTTTAATAAAAGCTAGCTATTTTCAACAAAAATTAAAAGACTTCATAGAATTTTCATAATATCCTCATAGAAAATTAAAGCAATTATGAAAGTTTGCCATAACAGGCCAATTTAACTATGCAATGGGTGACTTTAAAGTTAAAGTAGAAATATATTGATAGAGCTAAATTTATATAGGACTATCTGATTATGAGCTCAATTACAAGTATTTCACCAGAAGTTGCTTCAGCACATCATAACTATTTAGATCAGCTACTACAACCAATTAGAAGATATCTGGATGGTATAGAAGTAAACAATCCAAAAATGGCACATTGGTTATGTCAATTAATTCCGGCTCAATGCCCTTTTGAGAGAGATATAATATTATTTGGGCATCTACTTTTTCACATTCCTCCTATGTGTAAACTTAATCCTTTTTACGAACAATTTATCGGCTTACGATTTCGGGCTTTAACTTTTCTGGCAGATGTTTATGGAGAGGATGTTACCAGGTATTGTTGAAATCTATTTCTGATTTTAAATTGTTTGGTTTTTGTTTAGTTTTTAGTGAGTAAGGGAACAGGAAACAGGGAACAGGGAACAGAACAAAATCCTCATGCATTGCTGTAAGTATTGTAATAAAAGCCCAGTTTCAAGGAAGAAATTGGGTTTTTTTAACATTTAATATAAAATCCGGTTATACAGTAATCGCAAAATTACTTTCTCTTAATAGACTTCTCCAAAAATGAAAAATAAAATCAATTCTTGTCTATAAATTATCAATTACTCCTCCCTGTTCCCAGTTAAGTGTTCCCTGTTCCCTCTTTTCTGGAGATGTCTAATACAGATGTTAAGCATGAATACAAATTTAAAAATTCATGCTATTCCAATCTTTTCTTTCTCCTCTACGGGCGATTTCCGTTTGTCATGCTCATAATTACGCGGAAAGCGACAGCATTCGGAACGAAATCGCCCCTACGACCCCTGACTCCTAGAGTGATACGATAACTAATTACCCGGATTCTATATAATAGACATCTCCAAAAATAAAAAATGAAATCAATTCAAGATATGAAATCAACAATTTCATTCCCTGTTCCCTGTTCCCTATTCCCTATTCGCGCTTCGCGTAGCGCTATACAACAAAGCCTAGAAATGCTATGAATATACAAGCAATAAAATACTGGAACTCTCCTGTTTAACTTTTAGGAGAATCCCAGTAATGGGAGTTTTATTTTTTTGTTCCTTATCTCAAGTAACATTAATTAACCGCAAAGTAGAGACCTTTCGCTGCGCGACATGAAACGCATTTTTGTTATGCAAGGTCTCTACGAGATTGGGGAAAGATTGTTTATTACAGTTATTTATGAGACATGATATTAGAATTTATATGTAGATGCAATTATAGTTTAATGAAATTTCTTACTTAGACTGACGACGACGGGAAAGGAACATTCCACCACCGATGAATGCTAAAGCTGCAATGCTCCTAGGTAGTTTATAATAGGTATAACCCTAAATTAATTTCTTACTTAGACTGACGACGACGGGAAAGGAACATTCCACCACCGATGAATGCTAAAGCTGCAATGCTACTAGGTTCTGGTACTTGCACTCTTGGTCCTGAATTTAAATCTTCATATAGTCCTCCAATTAGCTTATCACTTAGTCCTGCTGAAGTAACACTTTGAAAACGAGCTGCAGCAAGGATTGTGTTATTGTTAAAGGCATCCTCAAACCATTGTTCTGTATCAGTAGCACTCATATTTGTATCCAGAGTCAAAGATATTGTAGTTGACTTATTTTCTTCTAAAGCACCATTTGGATTACCACCATCAATGTTACTATTTTTAGAGAAGAAAATGTCATTAATATCGCTCAAATTCTGATTGTTCACACCATTAACCTTAGTGTTGCCATTGAGTGAATCATCTAACACTATATGTTTAAAAAAATTGTTTCCACTGTTGTTAGTTGCAGTAATGCCAAACTCAGTCGCTAGATCTCCTAGAGTCCAATCTAATCCAAAAGCCATTAACTTAGATTGCACCGGTCCGTTTGTGACATCCAATTGCAATTGAACATCATTGCCAACCTCGGAAAAGTTAAAATCAACTTTAGCATAAGCACCTGTAGGATTATTATTGGTACTACCATTACTATGCTCAAATTTCAATGTGAAAGCACTAGCACTAGGAGCAGCAATTAAAGAAGAACCTGCTGCTAAACCTGCTGCTAATAGAGAAGAGCTGATTAAAGTAGAAAAAGTTTTATTCATCTTCATTATTTTCCTTGTACGCTTTGTTGTAATTTTTAGGTTTGTAGGATATATGACAAAAATCAGAAACTTGTTTGACTTTTGCTTTTTTCCTTTCTTTTACTATCATGCACAATTTTTATAGAAGATGCAATAGCTAAAGACAAATCTTTTTCAAAATAACATAATTATGTGTTTATTCTAACTTGTTTTTATTAAAATTACTTCAAAAAAACCGATAATACTGATGAAAATTATCTAGATTTAGGTTAGATGATTCATTATTTTGTAGTGGTCTAGTGATATTACTTAAATGAATCCCGAAAGCTTTTTTTGAAGAGGAGGAAATTTGATTGATTTGTCAAGCTATATATTATAGCACGTAGCGCTAGGGAATAGGGAACAGGGAACAGGGAACAGCCGATTATCAAAGGCTTTCAGGATTTATAAATGTCCTAACCTTTGCTTCGACTGCTATAAGAGAAAAAGTTACTGTATCTATTTTCTAAAGTAGGAAGATTGTATATGGCCAACAGTTAATGTGGCCTGTGATATCAAATCCGGTTAAACAGTTATAGATTGGTTAAGTATTTAGGAGTCAGGAGTCAGAAGTCAGGAGTCAGGAGTCAGGAGGAGAGAGAATCACAAAGATTTAGTAGTTGTGACGATTGGATATTTTTTTTATGTCCAATCAAACGGATTTGATATGACTGGCCGATCCCAAAGAGAGGATAAAAGTCCAACTATGAGCCTGTTAGTAGTAGGGCTTCAGCCCAATATTTAGAAGATAGACTAAAGTCCAACTACGAGCCGAAAAGCTAGACGCGCTACTACCCTCTAAACACAAAATTATCAGCGTCAAGTGTAGGCGCATTTTCCAGGGTGACAAATAAACCGCCACTACCTAAACCTGGATTATTACCATTCTGGTTATAGAATAGATTACCGTTATTAGTATTGTAAACGATCGCGGCATCGTTAGTAGCAGCAGCAGCATCACTGGTGACAGTAGCAAATACATCATCAAAACTATCTCCATCTGCAATAGCAGTGAAAGTTGTTCTGTCTAGCAGAATAATATCCCGCTCCGCATCAAAATCAGTAATAGTATCCTGACCTAAATCATCTTGACTATAAGCTTGATTTGTGTTAAAGATAAAACGGTCAATACTGGCACCGCCACTCATTTCGTCATTTCCAGGACCACTATTGAAGCGATCGCGTCCTTGACCTCCCTGGAGAGTATCGTCACCAGCACCACCAAATAAGCGGTCATTACCAGGACGACCTTGCAATAGATCGTCGCCACCTCTACCATACAGGGAGTCATTGTCCAGACCACCAATTAAAGTATCATTAGCAGCACCACCAACCAGTGTCTGGTTCAGAACTGTATTCTGACGCTCAGACAAATTTTGAATTCGTCTGTCTCGCTCTGGAGGAACATCTCGGTCGGTAAAACTAGGGCTGCCATTAGGAGGAAAATTGACTGATAAATACTCAGCAAGGGCGTCTTGTTCGGAACCGTTATCAGTAAATTCAGCGTTGTTAGTTGCACCTGCTGGCAGTGTTTCATCTACCAAGTCAACCCGATTGTCACCAAACAGTGGGAAAGGATAACCATCACCTCCTCCTGCAAGGAAGTTGGGAGTCACCAGGCGAATTTCTCGATCTGGGTCTCCAACTATTTCACCATCACGAACTACAACATCTGCGATCTCTCCATTCTCACCTGTGATTGCCACACTCCTGATGCGCTCTCCTTCTGTTGCAATACCTGTAGCATTTTGATCAGCATCTCGCTCAAATTCGATAGCTTGTTGAGTGGCATCAAAACTGAAGGCAAGACCGCCCACCTGGGGAAACTGTCCGGGTCTTGCACCATCTGCGGTTGCTGCTACACCATGCTCCAGAATTTGTTTGAGTTCTTCTGCTGTAAGTGTTATTAGACTGAGGTCGTTATTGAAGCGTAGGGTATTCTCAATATCTAGCTGAGAAATTTGCCCTTCTTCTTTACCTACAAAAGGGTTTTCGGCAGGCGGTAACTGCACCAAATCATCGGAAGTACCGCCAGGAGGAATAAATGACTGACCGATATTGTCGCGGATAGAGCCACCATTTTTAAAGGAAACTACTACATCAGATTCATATTCTTGGGCAACAAATAGATTTGCATCTGCTGTGAGATTTCCTAAGTTAGTTTCTTCGGTGCGGATATTTCCTCTTGTACCGTTGAGGAATACATCTGTGGAACCGAAAATATTGCCGTCTCTTGCAGAAATATTCTCATTAATAGCATTTGTCACAGCTACTACTGTGGGGTCAGCTTCATTTTCTGGATCGACATCTTGTCCGAAAGCTCGGTCAACTCCCTCATCATCGGTAGCATAAGCACCACTTAATTCTTCGTTGAAATCAGTAATGATGCCATTTTCGTCAAAGTCAGCAATGAGGCGACCAACATATCGATAGTTGCCTTCAGTATTGACAACTAATACAGGTTCGTTGCTAGCGGATGTCAGTTGGAGGGGATATTGAGCATCGCGTTCGTCTCCCTCTCTTAGAATATCGTCTTCTGTCGCAAGGAGAGTATTGGAACCACCAGCAATGACAATATCAACACCTTCCAGAAGTTCTGCTAATTCTTGTTCAATGCTAATCTGCTGCATATGCGCTAGCAGAATTACTTTGTCAATACCTGTAGCAGTTAATTCATTTACTGTTTCTTGAATAATTTCAGCTAAAGCTTCGATATCATCACTATCTGGGGGGGTGACAACAACATCACCAGGAGAAGAAATGGAAGGTAACGCGGGGGTAG
The DNA here is from genome assembly GCF_010672085.1 of Okeania sp. SIO3I5. GTDB lineage: Bacteria > Cyanobacteriota > Cyanobacteriia > Cyanobacteriales > Microcoleaceae > Trichodesmium. Next base: position 2,269 of record NZ_JAAHHT010000104.1, on the reverse strand, counting down.
TTGCGCCGACAATACCTATTTCTTGTCCACCTACTTCGATAACAACGCTACCGGAAATTGTATTGGGTTGGGGGGTTCCGCTATCTGGTACAACAAAACCAGCAAGATTATCATCATTACTAAAGTCAAGGTTAGTGCTGAGATAGGGGAACTGAGTACCTTGATAACCTCCCGCATCAATTCCTGGTCCTGTAATTTCGGAGTTTGGTGCAATTAGGTTGGCAATGGTTCCTGTTCCTAGGTCAAATTCATGGTTTCCAAGAGCAATTGCTTGAAACCCAAGAGCATTATTGATAAGAATATCACCAATACCTGCTTCGCCATAAAGTTCATTACTATCACTAGCATTAAAGAATGGTCCGGGAATATAAATGTCTCCAGAAGATAATCTTAAAGTATTCTCAAAATCATCTTCTAGAGCGTTCATAACTGCGGAAAAATTAACAGCATCTTCTATTGCTGGAATACCGCCTTCTTGGTCTGCAGCATGAAGAATTTGTAGTTGGATTGGTTCCATGTATTTCGGAAAATTTCAAGATTTTTCTTCTCAAGAATATCCTAAAAGAATTAAGTAATATTTAAAAAAAGTTTGTCATTAGGTTAAAGATTGGTTAAAAAAACACAAGTACCTGGTCATAGTTAAAATTATTTGAATTGAAAGGTTTAGGTATCGGAGGCGTCGGATTGGCAAGGTACAGAATAGGTTTGGTAAATTTACTTACTGTAAATATTTTAAATTGAATTTTGTCTACCTATCTTAGTTTTAATATTTAATAAATAATGTTATTATGTAGCTAAGTAATTCAGCTCAATTTAGAGTAGAAAAAAACTATGAAACGGCGTAATTTTATTGGATATACTTTACTCTTTATTACCAGTTGTTCTGCAACGACAAATAATAATACTACTAGCTCACAAATAACCAACAAACCAGAAATACTGCGATTTGCAGTGACAGATGTTGTTGGTGAGGAAAAGTTGAGTGATTATGAGCAATTTCGTGCTCTTCTAGAAGAAGTATTAGCAACAAAAATTGAGTTTTTTCCAGTTGAGAGTTATGTTGCAGCGACAGCAGCTTTACAGTTAAATCAAGTAGATTTGGTATTAGCAGGACCATCGGAATATGTTGTGATTAATGCTAGGACAAATGCAATACCTTTAATTGCAGTGACTCGCCCTAATTATCATTCTGTGATTGTAGTTAGTGCGGATAGTCCGATTAAATCTGTTGCTGAACTGAAAGGTAAAACGATAGCAATGTCATATACGGGTTCTACAGGGGGGCATTTAGGCGTAACTAAATTACTGATGGAGGCAGGATTAGATCCTAAGTCCGATCTGGAAATTCTGATGTTAGGGGATGATGCTAGTCTAGAAAGTTTTAAACAAGGAAAGGTTGATGCGTAGGGAGCATCTAGTTCAGACTATGATTTTCTCCTGAGAACAGAAAATGCATCAGAAAATGATTTTCTGATCGTAGCTAAAAGTGGTTTGTTACCTAGTGATGTAATTATTATTAGTAATAAACTAAATTCTCGGGTAGTTGAAGAGTATAAAAATCTTATTGTTAATAATCAAGAACAATTAGTCGCAGCTTTAGCAAAAGGGAAATCTACAAAGAAATATAAAACTTCTAAACTTGTAGTTGCTAATGATGCTGATTACGATTTGATTCGTGATGTTTATCAGGCGATTGGAGAAGGTGGTTTAATTGCACCATAATCTATATTATTTAATTAATAATTAATAATTAATAATTAATAATTAATAATTATTCAGTCAAAGGGAACAGGGAGAAGTCATTGATAATCTATAGCAATCCTAAATAGGTTGCGGGTAATTAAAAAGTAGATAAAAAAGCTGAAACTCCTACCTATTCCCAGTTAAGTTTTCCCTAAAAGTGGTAAGATTTTTATACACAAATATATTAGAGGATTGCTAGATGGATAATAATAGATTATATTTTTGATTTTTGGATATCTCTATTAGGTTTGATTTAGGTAAAAATTTCTAGGTTTTAGGAAATACGGAATAGTTTAACAGGGAGCATCAAAGAAGAAAAATTTTAGTAAATAATAAATAGGGAATAGGGAATAGGGAACAGAGAGAAGTAATTTATAATTTATGGATAATAATTGATTCTATAGCATTTCTCATAAAGATGAGGTACAGTTACGATCCCCCTAAATCCCCCTTGAAAAGGGGGACTTTGAAGACTCCCCCCTTTTTAAGCTATGCTTTATAAACATCTTTCTTAACATAAAACTTG
>NZ_JAAHHT010000103.1:26041-30624 GCF_010672085.1 Okeania sp. SIO3I5 | reverse complement strand
CCGGAGCAGGTTCAGAATTTGTCATTTCAATTCCTCTCCTTTTTTGAGTAGGGAAGTGTGGGAAGTGTGGGGAGTGTGGGAAGTGTGGGAAGTGTGGGAAGTGTGGGAAGTGTGGGAAGCGTGGGGGGTGTGGGGGGTGTGGGAAGTGTGGGGGGTGTCGGAAGTGTGGGAGAAAAGTCTGCTTTTATTCATGTAGCTTGCGTATCCAAATCCTCCCAATCCTCCCTATCCTCTCTATCCTCCCTATGCTTTCTTGAGTAGGGGAGGTGTGGAAGAAGCAAAAAATATTTACCCTTTAGTATAAAATATTAGAGAAAATTTATTCTAAACCTAAGCTATGAGTCTGAAATTATACTTTATCCGACATGGAGAAACTACATACAGTAAAGCAGGAGGTTACTGTGGCATTTTAGATCCAGAATTGACTCCCGAAGGGGCACAAATGGCAGAACAATTTGCTCAAAATTATAGTTCATTAAATTGGACTGCTGCTTATGTTAGTCCAATGAAAAGAACCATTGCTACTGCCAAACCTTTGTGTGATGCGGTAGGTTTAGAAATGCAGCTACGGGATGGTTTAAAAGAAATTTATTATGGAGAATGGGAAGGAAAAACCCCAGAAACAGTCAATCGTGACTACCATGATGATTATGTTCGTTGGTTAACAGATCCAGGTTGGAATTCTCCTATTGGTGGAGAAAAAGGTATAGATATTGCTCGTCGCTCTGCTCAAGTAATTCAAGAAATTCAAGACAACCATCAAACAGGTAATGTATTAGTAGTATCTCATAAAGCAACTATTAGAATCATGCTTTGTGATTTATTAGGAATTGATATAGGCAGGTTTCGCGATCGCATTATTATGTTAGTTGGTGGAGTAAGTATTGTGGAAATGGGTCCTCACGGGCCATTGTTACATTGTTTATCAGATCGTTGTTATCTAGACGAAAAATTACGTTACAGGGAAGGTTCGTGAGCTTGATAACTATGTATTTTTAAAGTGTGGAAGTGATTTGACGATTTCAATTTGGAAATAAAAGGATAGGTTGTTTCATCAACTGCCAACCCGGATACAATCTGAGAATGTCAAAAATCTTCCACCTTTCCTCTATATTTCTTGTCAAAAAGTAGAATCAAGAAACAGAAATTATTACTAAACTATGAAAATTTTAGTTTTAAATGCAGGATCTAGTTCCCAAAAAAGTTGCTTATATGAAATTAGTGGAAACTTACCAGAAAATCCACCAAAACCGATTTGGGAAGCAACCATTGACTGGACTGCTAATAATGATTATGGGATTTTGGAAATAGAAGCAAACGATGCCAAAAAAGAGTTAAAACTTAACCCCGAAAAACGCTTAGAAGGTATTTCTAAAATGTTAGAAACCCTCAGTCAAGGAGAAACAAAAGTTATAGAAAACCTATCCGATATAAATGTAGTTGGCCATCGAGTCGTTCATGGCGGTTCAGATTATTCTGAAGCAACTTTAATCACAGATAAAGTCAAAGCAACAATTCAAAATCTTATTCCTCTAGCACCTAATCATAATCCCAATCATTTAGAAGGAATTGAAGCTATTGAAAAAATTTTAGGAGAGACACCTCAAATAGCAGTATTTGATACGGCATTTCACAGTCAAATGCCAAAAGAAACTGCTGTTTATCCAATTCCTTATGAATGGTTTGAAAAAGGAATTAGACGCTATGGATTTCATGGGACAAGTCATAAATATTGTTCTCAAAAAGCAGCAAAAATATTAGGTAAACCACTAGAATCTTTACGGATAATTACCTGTCATTTAGGTAATGGTGCTTCCTTAACAGCAGTCCGTAATGGAATTAGTATTAATACTACTATGGGATTTACTCCACTAGAAGGATTAATGATGGGAACTCGTAGCGGTTCAATTGACTCAGCAATTCTGATTTATTTGATGCGAGAATATGGTTTTGATGCCGAAAAATTAGATAAAATGCTGAATAAAGAATCAGGTTTAAAAGGCATTTCTGGAAAATCGGGAGATATGCGTTATATAACTAATGCCATCCAAGAAGGAGACAAACTTGCTCAATTAGCATTTGATATTTATATTCATAAACTCCGTTGTTCTATAGGAGAAATGCTAGCTTCTCTTGGTGGTTTAGATGTTTTAGTATTTACTGCTGGAATAGGAGAACATTCCGCAATTGTCAGAGAAAAAACTTGTGCAGGTTTTGAATTTTTGGGGTTAAAAATTGACAAAGAAAAAAATATAAAACCTCATATAAATACTGATATTTCTGCCCCAGATTCCAAATTACCAATTTTGGTAGTACATACAGAAGAAGATTGGGCGATCGCCTGTGAATGTTGGCAAAAAATTAGAATTTAGAATTTAGAATTTAGAATTGTTTGAATTCTGTATTCTTTTATAGCAGTCGAATATTGGGCGCGGACATTTATAAATCCTGTTTGCGGAGCATTTCCCTATCAGAAAAACCTTTTGACAGCTTACTATTGCCTATTGCCTATTGCCTATTCACGCTTCGCCTAGCGCTACAATAACGCAAATTTTGCCCAACTATTCTGACTCCTGAGTCCTGACTCCTAACTCCTGGTAAATTTTGACTTTTGACTGAGGCAAAGCGGTACATTAGTATAGTAGTGCAGTAAAATTACTGTTATGCTTGATAAAAACCTTAACCTACCAAATATTCAGCTAATAGCAGAAAGTCCTCTGGATTATATGGAAGAAGAAGAACTTCCCAAGCCAGATCCAGAGGAAGTTCTGCCATTGCTCACATCCTCAGAACCTTCTCAACGGATGATGGGCGCTAGGATTTTCTGTGAACTTCAGGACGAGCGGGCTATTTCCCCATTAATTCAACTATTAAAGGAAGATTGTCCATTAATACGTGTAAGTGCTGCTTATGCTTTGGGCCGTAATCCTAGTCCAGATGCTGTGGAACCCCTAATTGCACAATTGAATTTGGACTTTAATGGCTATGTTCGTAAAGGAGTTGTTTGGGCCTTGGGGAATTGTCGCGATCCTCGTTCTCTACACCCTTTGGTTGATGCCCTGAGAACAGATATTCCAGCAGTGCGTTTATGGGCAGCTAGTTCTTTGGGGCAAATAGCTCAAGTAAGTTATGAGGTGGTAGTAGGAGCAATACCACCATTAATTGAAGGCTTGCGACGAGACTCAATATCTGCAATACGTAGTAATTGTGCATGGGCCATTGGTCAGTTATGTCGAGAATTACCTTCTAATATTGTTTATGCTGGTGCAATTGATGCTTTGATTGAGGCATTAGAGGAAGATGAAGATATGGGCGTGCGGGAAGATGCTAAATCATCTTTATTACGAGTGGGAGATCCCAGAGGTTTGCAAGTTATTGAAGACTCAGAATTAGAAGGATTATAAAAAAATATATAGCGTGTATATTTGAGATGCGAACACATAATTTAATACTTTAGGGAACAAGGAGCAGTAGAAGATCATCATAAACTATTTTGCAGGAGAAAAAATGACTATCTAGTTGAAAAATAATTGATGAAAGGTAGATATGATTAGTATTACTAAATATTTAGCTAAATTGAATTGTAAATTAAGGTGGTGATGATGAAATGAGAAAACAAAGATGTTTTTTTATTTCAAATTGCTCCTTATTTTCTAAAGTTTTACTGTGGGTATTTAAAAAGACATGATCTGGCTAAAGTTAGAAGTTAAATTCGTAGCATTAGTAAATTTGAAAGGCGCGAAAATGTCCTAACCGCTCTGGCGACTGCTATATAAACAGATAAAGAATTCTTGGCTTGATCGGGACTTAGGGAAACTCTGAAACAATACCCTATTTGTAGAGGGTAAATGGCAGTAGAGGGCAAATGCCATTTGCCCCTACTAGATATAGGGGTTCTGGGTAAGTCCTGTTTATAAAATAGTTTTTATTATTGTTAGGATTTAGGCAAGCAAATGAGAAACTGGGTTTATTGCCTTAATTATTTTTGTTCAAATCACGAAATTTTGTCGCTCAACCCCGTTTATGTGTAAGTCCCGATCAATTTATGGGATAATTGTTCAAGTTAATTAAATAGAATAGTCGGTTATGACCAAAACTTCACTTAAGAAAACCACATCTTCCTATCAACCTTCCTCTAAAAAGGATAAAGGAAAAACCAGCTTTCAAAAAACAGAAATACCAGTACAACCAAAGAGAGAATATTTGTCACCTGAGACTCTGGAAAAACAGGGATACAAGCAGCCTAAACCAGGGGCAATAATAGAGAATGTGATGGCTGCCCAACTTGCGGGTATGGGCGATCGGCCTTCATGGAATGTAGGGGAGTTGGGAAATATATTAAGAGCGCCTCGCCCATTTCATAATTTAGGTGGTGTGCCTATTCAGCCGAAGTTCACTGCACGACGGCCTCCTTTAGGGAAAGTAGGGGAGTTGGGAAATATATTAAGAGCGCCTTGCCCATCTCATAATTTAGGTGGTGTGGCAATGCAGCCGAAGTTAACTGCACGACGCCCCCCTTCATATAGAGGAGGTGCGATCGCAAAGGAGCAGGTTTCGGAAAGCATAGGCAATCGCAATGAAGA
>NZ_JAAHHT010000103.1:0-25941 GCF_010672085.1 Okeania sp. SIO3I5 | reverse complement strand
GCCCATCTCATAATTTAGGTGGTGTGGCAATGCAGCCGAAGTTAACTGCACGACGCCCCCCTTCATATAGAGGAGGTGCGATCGCAAAGGAGCAGGTTTCGGAAAGCATAGGCAATCGCAATGAAGAAACCTCGTTAGCACCCATTCAAGCCAAAGAAACAGAAACTGCTAACAAAACTGGTTTACCAGATCGCCTCAAATCAGGCATTGAAAACCTCTCTGGTTATTCAATGGATGATGTGAAGGTGCATTACAATTCTGATAAACCAAGTCAATTACAGGCTCATGCTTATGCACAAGGAACGGATATTCATGTGGCTCCAGGGCAAGAAAAACATTTACCTCATGAGGCTTGGCATGTAGTGCAACAAAAACAAGGAAGGGTAAAGCCAACTATGCAGTTGAAAGTTGGAGTAAATGTGAATGATGATGCTGGATTGGAGAAAGAGGCGGATGTGATGGGGAAAAAAGCTTTTCAGTATGTAGATAATGGATCGGAAGCTATTGCTCAAAGAAAACTACAAGAGATGATGGACAACAGTCCTCAGATGAGGCAATTAAGTGCTTTTCAGGAAATGGCTAATAATAGTCAACAACCTGAGCAAACAACTCAATTTCAAGAGCTTGCTAGCAAAAATCAAAACTTAGAAGTAGTTCAACTTCAATCTTATTATCATTATACAGATAAAACAGGGCATGATGGCATTAAGGCAAGCAAAGAAATATGGCCTTCCACCAAAGATGGGTTAGCCCATACCCATTATGGTAAAGGACACTATTTTTCTGATTTAGACCCTCATTTTGATACTGCATATTATGGGATGCAGGAATTTGCAGCAAACATCTTTAATAGATTATCTAAATCAAATAAGGATAAAATGATGTACTACGTGGAGGTAAAAACTGATGGTTTATCTCTTGAGCAACAAGTTGATGATAAATATGGATTTCCCCTACATATTTTTCTAAATAAATCAGAGGAAAAGCTAGATATTTCTAATAGGTTTATTGCTGCAGGCCCTACTTATTTTCAACAAATTTCTGAGATAGGCTTAGATCCTACAAAATTCAAAGGAAATTCAAGGAAGTAAAAGACTGAAAAATTATTACCAAAAGTGCGATCGCGACTTTTAAGGTGCGTTAACGGAGTGTAACTAACCTAACCCCTATCCTATGACTCTATAATAGACAGGACTTACGCAAGAATAGACAGGACTTACGCAAGGGTACTAATTATAGTGGAAATATTGGGAATCTTGACCAAACAATACGCCATATATAGCGGTGCTGCGTAAGTCCTGATTATGTTTAAATTTAGTATAGCAATTAAATACAGCAGTCAGTTATGATCAAAACTTCACTCAAGAGAGCCACATCTTCCTATCAACCTTCGTCTACACAGGATCAAGGAAAAACCAGCTTTCAAAAAACAGAAATACCAGTACAACCAAAGAGAGAATATTTGTCACCTGAGACTCTGGAAAAACAGGGATACAAGCAGCCGAAACCAGGGGCAATAATAGAGAATGTGATGGCTGCCCAACTTGCGGGTATAGGCGATCAGCCTTCAGAAAAAGTAGGGGAGTTAGGAAATATTTTAAGAGCACCTCGCCCATCTGATAATTTAGGTAGTGTGCCTATTCAGCCGAAGTTCACTGCACGACGGCCTCCTTTAGGGAAAGTAGAGGAGTTGGGAAATATATTAAGAGCGCCTCGCCCATCTCATAATTTAGGTGGTGTGGCAATGCAGCCGAAGTTAACTGCACGACGCCCCCCTTCATATAGAGGAGGTGCGATCGCAAAGGAGCAGGTTTCGGAAAGCATAGGCAATCGCAATGAAGAAACCTCGTTAGCACCCATTCAAGCCAAAGAAACAGAAACTGCTAACAAAACTGGTTTACCAGATCGCCTCAAATCAGGCATTGAAAACCTCTCTGGTTATTCAATGGATGATGTGAAGGTACATTACAATTCGGATAAACCAGCTCAGTTGCAAGCCCATGCTTATGCACAGGGTACGGATATTCATGTTGCTCCAGGGCAAGAAAAGCACTTACCCCATGAGGCTTGGCATGTGGTGCAGCAAAAACAAGGAAGGGTAAAGCCAACTATGCAGTTGAAAGTTGGAGTAAATGTGAATGATGATGCTGGATTGGAGAAAGAGGCGGATGTGATGGGGAAAAAAGCTTTTCAGGTAGAAAAATCTGAGGCGATGCTAAGTTTACAGCCTTCACATAAAATCAACAGCGCGCTAGCAAAAGGCTTGCAGCGAAAATCTGCACATCCAAGTGAACATTATGGCGGGTTAGGTGTTATCCAAAAAAAGTCTCACTTTATAAATCCATTTCCCTCAGCTGCGCCGCCTACTGATATTCCATTACAAACTCTTCATAATACATTTTCTACATTTTTTAAACAATCTGGTCAGCATGAGCAATATAACTTTCAGAGCGTGTTGAAAAACATCCAACCTAATGACCCAACATATTCTGGTCAACCCTGGGCAAAGGCTAGAAAAGTTGCAGCAATAATAGAGGACACTTCTAGGAAGAAAGTAGGAGGAGCAAGAGACAACAGTGTAATTATCCCTTACGGACATTTTGGTATGATGGAGCGTGCCATTCATCAAAGACCAGACAAAGGCAATATCTATGATGGGGGGCATTTGATTGCCCATGCATTGATGGAAGGAGCTGACGCAGACGTTCATGGAAATCTAGCTCCTCAAGAGGGTAAGTCTTTTAATCAATCATTGATGCGAGCATGGGAAAAATATCCTGAAGAACAGCCTGGAACAGATGACTTCCAATATGAAGTTGAAGTTAAATATGATGGTACAAATTACACCAAAACTGGTGCAGAATTAGTTACTGCAGGGGTTATTCCTGGTGCGGTTCCAAGTAATTTATCCCCCACTGATCAAGCTACCTTTAATGCAAAGACGGCAACTTTTGAGCGATGGGTTCCGATTTCGTGGCATCCAAAGGTTAGTGCTTTGCCTGCAAAAAACATATTACCTCTAACGACAGCAAAGGGGGCTCATTTCAATAATGTGACAGGAACTACCGCTGCCGCAGAGTCCTCTGTATCTGCTCCTCCTAGCTCCCTCGCAAGAACCAAGTCAAATACTGTGGCAGGAGCTTTTGACCCCTTCGGAGATCCAGGAACTGGCATGGTAACTTTTGGCGGTGGTGGTGTAAATACTGTTTCTGCTAATATGTTTCAATCTCAACCAGAACCGATGTCCGTTCAACCAGGGGCTCCAGGTCCTGGTGGTGTAGTTATGGCCCCATTTACAGCTCCACCACCTCCGTCTAAGCAACTTCCTCCCGGACAAACATACAGTCTGGGAACCATGAAGAAGCAGGTCCAAACTAATGTTACATTTAAGACGAAAGATAGGAAAAGGAAATTGAATGATACCACAGTTGATAGTAATGCAAAGAAAAAGGTACCTCTCTATCACGATTTAAGAAAGAACCAATTTCTTGATCTAAAGAATGGTGTTAAGCTTCTAAGGGAAGTAGGAGAATCACCTCAATTACTTGAAGCTGATTTTGTTCGTATAATCAGCACCCTTGATAAGTCGGTGCAAGGGAAAATGCACAATGTCGTCAATAGTCGCCAGGATCTATTACCATAAGGTTTTTTGGTTAGCGATCGCTGCTTTTGTAGGTCGGGTTAGTCCAAGGAAATCCAACAATGAGAATTTAGAATATGGAATTACGCGATCGCGCCAAGGATATTATTAGCGGCACGAATATTTTAACTATTGACCTGGAGAGAGCAATTTCCAGACATCCAGCTAAATGTTTATGTAACATTTAAAATGGGATTTCTTCATCGAAATCAGAATTATTTTCCCCTGCTTGAGATTGACCTAAATGTTCCTCCGCTGCTTGAATTTTGGCAAAAATAGATGTTCTAGAATAAGGTCTTTTTTTTATCAGTCTATCAATTTTATATTTAGCTTTAATTGCCTCTCTATATTCTTTAGAAATCGGTTCTTCCGGCCAATTCAAATCAGTAGCTTTGACAATTGGTAGTCGAGAACCTAACTTTTCTATCGGCATTTCTGGTAATCGAATCAGAAAATATTCTCGCCTACGTTTAATATTTTCTGCCCGATTTTCAATTTCTGCTAATACACCTGCTAACTGACTAGGATGATGTTCAGAAATAGCAACTATAACCTCAATATCATCTAAGGGAATACCTAAACTTTCTGCTTTTGCTAAAAATTCATCAGGAATATGATTTGTGACTGGAGGATTCACCGCAGCAGAGATTTCTGCCATAGCTTTTTTGATGGTTTCTTTAGCAGTTTCAACTGTTTGATTATTAACTTTATTGCTCGGAGCTTCACTGACAATATCTTCTAAATATTGGGTGGCATTAGTTAATAATTTAATTGCTTTTTTTAAATGTTCATAATCCATTTTAAATAATTTTTATTCAGTAAAAAAATAGTACAATAATTAAACAATTATTGAAATTCACTTAATAACCAAAATTTTTGAATTTTGAATTTTGAATTTTGAATAATAAAAATGGTATCCATTTTTATTATTCAAGAGGTTGTAATTCTTGGGTCGATTGCCATCCTGGTTGCCAAAGAGAACGGTCTTTTAGTTGTTTAGCATTTAGCCAAAATCTCACACTTGAGTCACAGGATGCTACCATTTCAGCAAATACCCATTGACCTTGATTTTTCCGATTTACTACTTGGAAATGTCGCCATCCCCAAGTTTTTTGAGTTGCTGTCCATTTAGAACCAAGAAGATAAGGGAATTTTTGTTTTTTTGGCATTTTTAAAAAAGAAAAAGAGAATATAATATCAAATCTAATACCGCCAGAAACCGGGTTTGTTTTAAAGCCACACTGTATAAAATCTACCTGCTACAAACCCGGTTTCTTATAACATTTCCAAAGCAAGCGGATTTAATATATAGCAATAATAAATCATTCGTGAGAAAAAATTGTAGGGGTTTGGTCTCCAAACCCAAGCTTTAATACCAATTCCCAAAAATAATGCTATACTTGCTCACAACTTCAGTTATTAACTAATAAATCAGTAAGAGCAATGTTTTTAACAATTTGTTGCCATTTTTTAAAGATATAAGATATTTTTGAACCCTACTCCCTACTCCCTACTTCCTACTCCCTCTGCTCAAGGAGATGTAGCAAGAATGCATGAGAAATGGTATAAGGGATTTGGAGACCAAACCCCTACGATAAAATATTACAACCTATTTAGGATTGCTATAACTCTAAGATAAGTCTAACTTCATTTCATTATTTTCATCAAAGCCAAGATGAGAATATAGAGGTTTACCTTGAGGGGAACCATGAAGAGTAACTTGAGTACAATCAATAGACTTGAGGTAAGCAATGGCTTCTCCCACCAATTTTTTAGCAATTCCTTGACGGCGATAATCTGGTTCCACATAAACCCCCCAAATATAACCCCGTTTTCGATATTCTGGTTTGAGGATATTCGGATACAAACCAGCGAATATTTGACAGCTAACTGAACCAACTATTGTATTATTTAGCTCGGCAAGAAAGGCTTGATAAAATAGTTGCTGCCGAGCCTTATCAATATATTCTTCTGTGATTTCTAACCAGTTAGATTCAATAGAGTCTTTAGGAACACCAATATCTTGCCACATTAGATAAAGATGTTTGGCAATTAGATAATTTTCTTGTGGGTTTGCTACTCTGATATTAATATTTTCTTGCATTGAAACTTTCAATAATTTTAGTTTCCAAACTTATTTTTATATAAAACTACTTTAGTATCTTTTTCAAGCTAAATTAGCTTCTGAAGTAGTTAGTATATCGAGCAATTTTCAACTAGATAATAGTCAATCGAATTTAGTACATACTGCTAATTTAACTTCTGAATTTTGACTTCTAACTTCTGAATTCAACTAAACCTGCTGCTTGTAATGCTACCCAGGTTCTACTTGAACACATTTCTGGTGTGAGAGTTGCGATCGCTATCCACTGAATTCCTAAAGGCCCAACTTCTGGATCGTCACTGCTCAGGTTGGTTGGTATTGGTTCCACTCTACACTGATAAATAATATTTAAAGTATGAAGTAGCTTCCCTTCTCCTTCAGGAAAAAATTTCTCTGCTATTGTCAGCAGTCGTTCTACCTGGAAATTTGTAATTCCTGTTTCTTCTTTTATCTCTCGCGCTAGTCCTGCCATTAATGTCTCTTCTGGTTCCAAACCTCCTCCTGGTAAGTCCCAACAATTAGGTTCTGGAGCTGTCATTTGATGTAGCAACAACACTCGATCGCCTGCCACAAAGAACCCTAATACTGCGACTCTTAATCTTACTTCTTCTTGCATTTTTCTCAACTAAATTAACTCAATATCTTTTCTATGTTAAGTTAAACATTAGGAATAATCCTCATTTGTGAATATTTTGGTCAAATTCTCAGCTTAATACGAAAATATATAATTTTTTTTGATCATTAATATTAACAGGATTTACGCAAAGTCTTAAACAATACGTTATCCGTAGAGGGCGAATGCCATTCGCCCCTACCAGATATAGTGGTTTTGCGTAAGTCCTGATTAATTTAACCTCTATCTTTCTTTCTTGGTTGAAAAATTGGCATAAAAATGTTACTCGTTTTTATCTTAAAAAAAAATGATTTGTGTTAAAATTACTTATGACATAAGTCACCAATTAATATTGGGAATTTAGGTTATATTGAGTTTTAGAGGAGGCAGACACAGATAGAAAATTGCATCTAATTAACCTAACTGGATAATCCGGTTTTCACCACTTTAGATATACCAAATTAGGAAAATTAGAGAATGTCGCTATCTAAAATTCGAGCAAGAACAAAACTACAGGGAGCAAAAAGAAAATTCTAGCTAGGGGGTGTGCATAATGGTTGATTTTGATTGCTTATATATTTTACTGACAGCTACAATTTATTTGGGACTAATTTACCTCGTATTGAGCTTGATTCCAAAGAAACTGAAGAAAGTTGGCTAGATTTACAGGATTAATTAGGGTTGGGGATCGAGGTAAAGAGTTTTTTCTAATCAACATTTTTATTGGGGCGATCGCCTATTCATCCAACCCTTTCGATTAAGACATTTTTAACTGCTCTACCTGTATCGATCGCCCCTGGTATTAATAAGTAATAGTTGATAGTTCAGGACTTACGCAGGCGAACCCAGAAACCCGGTTTATTGTAGATGTCTGTTGTTCAAAACAATGATTTCTCATAGAAACCGGGTTTCTTTGCGTAATTCTTATAGTTAATAGCTGACAACTAAACGCTGATAATACAACCTTTTCTTGCAGGTAAATCTAACTCTAATTGACTAGCTTCATTTTCCCTTTGCCAAGATATTTCACAACTACCATAAACAACTTTATTGGGTTGAGATTTAAGCTTACTAATACTAACATTAACCTTTGCTGCTTCCATACCAATATTAACAGCTACAATAATTTCCTCATCCCCTAAAATACGAGCAAATAAATAAACATTTCCCTCAGCAAACAAAACTTCATAACTACCAGTACGCAAAGCAGAATATTCATTTCTAATAGCAATTAACTTTTTATGATATTCCAGAACTCGATCATCCCATTTTTCAATAATAGGAAAACTACGACGAGAGTCCGGATCTAACTTTCCTGGTAAACCGACTTCATCACCATAATAAATACTTGGCGCCCCCGGAAAAGTCATCAATAATAAAGTCGCTAACTCAACACTCGCTTCATCTCCTTGAGCAATACTCAAAACTCTAGCTGTATCGTGACTATCTAATAAATTTAGTTGAGTTAATTGAATTTCCCAAGGATAAAGTTGCAACAACTCTGCCATTTTTTGACCATATTCAACAGCAGATATAGCTGGATAAGCTTCATAATCACGGTCTTTTACTTGCTCAATATCCACACGATCGCCTGCTGTAAAAGCAATAGTCGGACCAGTAAATAAATAATTCATCACCCCATCAAACTGAGTACCATCCAACCATTGCACGCAGTTACTCCATACCTCACCCACAATATACGCTTCTGGGTTAATAGCTTTGACGCGATCGCGAAATTCTTGCCAAAACCCAGGAGTCTTCACCTCAGCAGGTACATCCAAGCGCCAACCATCAATGCCAAATTCTAACCAATATTCCCCAATTTCCATAATGTATTCTTTCACCTCTGGGTTATCGTGATTGAATACAGGTAAAGCACGGTTGCCTACCCATCCTACATAATTAGCAGGTAAACTACCATCGTAAGCAGACAGAGGCCAATTTTCTATTTTGAACCAATGTAACCAGGGAGAATGAGGACCGTTTTCCAAGATATCGTTGAAGAAATAGAAACCGCGACTAGCATGGTTGAAAACTCCATCGAGAACAATTTTAATGTGGCGATCGTGAGCAGCATCTATTAATACTCTTAACGCTTCATTGCCTCCTAAAATTGGATCGACTCGATAATAGTCATGGGTATGATAGCGGTGGTTGCAGGTTGATTGGAAAATTGGGGTGAAATAAATAGCGTTGAAACCCAAGTCTTGAATATAATCAAGTTTTTCGATGACACCCCAGAGGTTGCCTCCTTTGTAACCTTGAGGAGTAGGAGGTTCATCCCAAGATTCTAGTGTGCTGGGATACCAACCTTTGTCGATTCCTTTTCTGGTTTGGGTGGGTCGTTCACCTTTAGCAAAACGATCTGGGAAAATTTGGTAAAAGACGGCGTGTTTTACCCATTCTGGTGTTTGAATCTGCATGAATAATTTTCTCTTTTTAGGAAACCGCTACTATTTTGACAGGAAATTGCTCTGATAGTATTAGAAATTAACATAATATTAAAATTTGTCACAATTACTAGACAATTTGATCGAGAGAAATTTTAGTTATATTAAGTTTCAATGTAAGCATTCAGTTATTTTTTGATCGTAGGGGTTTGATCTTCAAACCCAATCCAAGACTGGATTTGGGGATTAAACCCCTACAGTTTTTTCACAAATCATTTAGGGTTGCTATTCGTGTGTCTAGCTTAAAATGTGGTTCATTAATGGATAATGGATAATGGATAATTATATCAAATCCGGTAGTATCGGTAGAATTCCAGACTCTCCGGGGTTTGGTCTCCAAACCCTCTACAAACTAGGAGTTTTGACTCTTTTCTGATAGTAGAATTATATCACTTCCGTTGCGAGCGCGGATTTGATATTACCTCTCCCTAAAAAGGAGAGGATTGACTAAAAGGAAAAAATTTATTTCTCTTGGTTGATTGGATATGGCGCCGGTAACCCATCCATCCCACCCTTCGGGAAACTGCGTTAACAACCGCTCTCTTGGTCGATTGGATATGCGGAGGAAACCTCCGCATCCCTCGACCGCTTTTTCCCCTTTATTGGGGACGCTTTAAACCTGAATTCACTAATTATTTAATTGTTTAATTATTAATTATTTCGGTAAAGAGCGAGTCAATGAAGACCTCTCCTAAAAGGAGAGGGGGGGAAATATTCTCCCCCTTCCCTCGTAGGGAAGGGGGTTGGGAGGTTATAAAATTTTGGGTGGTGGTGCTGAGGAATGGTAGAGAGAGTGTGGGAGGTGTGGGAGGTGTCGGAAGTGTCGGAAGTGTCGGAAGTGTCGGAAGTGTCGGAAGAAATTACAAAACTTATGTATCTTCGCCATTCCTCAGCAGGACTACCAAATTTTGAAAAAAGAATGTTACAAATAATAAGGGTAACAAAAAGATTTTAGAGGAGATGTCCCTTTGACAAAAAATGTAACTTAATACCTAAAAAATCGTATTTAAACCATTCATTCTGACTCCTGACTCCTGACTCCTGACTCCTAAAAAGTACCCTAACTATTTGTAGCAAACATTTATCAAATTGGTATTAGATTTTTTTTTTCCACAATTTTAGTTAGATATCGTGTTATAATCAGCTAATAACTCATAGCTTATATACAGCGGGTTCCACCTTGCTGAGGTACACCCATGGCGAGCAAGATGCTCACACTGGGAAAATTGAATTTTTAATATCTGCAGGACTTACGCAGAACCGCCATATCTAGTAGGGGCGAATGGCATTCACCCTCTACAGATAGTGTATTGTCCAAGAATTTGCGTAAGTCCTGATCTGTACTTCTTATGCTTGGAATTTGCTGTATGATAGCTCAATGCTTACGTTTCACTTTTATGAATTATTTCAATAAAAACAAAAAATGGTGAGACAAGAAAATCAGAATTTGCCATCTATTATTTATGCTGAAGTTCCTGTACGTTCTCAGAGTGGAGATTCTCTGTTGAAAACATCAGAGCTAATTACCAGCGAAAATGTAGAGCGGTTTTATTCAGAACCTCAGTTAGTTAACGCCACTACAGAAAAGTTGCGTGCTGAAGGTTTTGAGGTTTTGTCAGAGGGACCAATAAGTATTACTATTGCTGCCCCTCCAGAAGTTTATGAACGGGTTTTTCAGACTAATATTATTAGCCAAGAAATTCCCCTAATTAAAGCAGGAGTTTACCCAACAAAAGCAAAATTGTTATCTGTTCCGAACGCAGAAATGCCGGGGTTAATGGATGCCTCTAAAAGCTCTTTAAGTAATTTTATAGAAGGGGTAGCAATTAATGAACCTGTGTATTATATGGCCTCTGCTGTTCCTCCGAAACCCAACTATTGGCATCTAAATGTACCTGATGATATCTCGAAAGGTATAAATGCTGATCCAGTTCATCGTCAAGGTATCACAGGACGTGGTGTCAAGGTAGTGATGGTTGATTCTGGGTGGTATCGTCATCCCTTTTTTGAGGCCAATGGTTATCAAGGTAAGGTAGTGCTGGATGGGGGTGCAGTTAACCCAGAATCCGACGAAAATGGTCACGGTACTGGGGAATCAGCTAATCTATTTGCTATTGCACCGAATGTTGAGTTGACAATGGTAAAAGCGAAGTTAAAGAAATCTGCATTGGTTAATTCAGTAGGAGCATTTAAAAAAGCAGTTTCCCTAAATCCTGATATTATATCCTGTAGTTGGGGTGATTCTCAAAGAGATCCTCCTCTTTCTGCCTTTGCTAAAGTAATGTATGCTGTAGTTTCGGATGCAGTCAATCGGGGAATTATTGTCATTTTTTCTGCTGGAAATGGGAGATGGAGTCTTCAAGGACAACATCCCGATGTGATTTCTGCGGGGGGTGTTTATCTTTCTTCTGATGGCAAGTTGGAAGCTAGTGACTATGCTAGTGGGTTTAGGAGCAGAGTTTTTCCCCAACGAATTGTACCTGATGTCTGTGGTTTAGTGGGTAAACTGCCACGAGCAACTTATATTATGTTGCCAGTGCAACCAGGAAGTCTGATAGATGTCACTCATGGGGGACTAACTAGGTATCCTGATGGTGATGAAACTTTGTCAAATGATGGTTGGGCAGTATTTAGTGGTACATCTGCAGCAGCTCCCCAGTTGGCGGGTATTTGTGCTTTGATAAAGCAGGTATATCCTCAAATTTCACCCCAACAGACTCGTGACTTTCTCAAAAAAACTGCTCGTGATATTTTGGCAGGGAGAAGTAGTTTTGGTACGGGAGGAAATCAGGCGACTGTTGGTGTTGATCTGGCAACTGGCGCAGGTTTAGCTGATGCTTTTCAGGCAATAATGATGGCGACTAAGATTGCTGGTAAGACTATCTTAAGTGATAGTCAAACAGTAGAGGAGCAACCAGAGAAATTTTTAGTAACAAATCAAGTTGAAACAAAGGAGATGATTATGGACCCGATACTAGATTCAAAACTGAGTGATATTATTTGGGAATTTGACAAAGTTCTTCAGAAAGTGATGGATAAAAATCCTCAAATGGAAAAAGTGGAACTTAGTCTAAGTGACCTAAAATTTGTCAGTCGTTCACCATCGACAAAAGCGGCAGCAAGTCTAAGAAAAATATTGGAAAAAAGTGATGAGGATATTAAGCTACGCTTATCTGCCTCAGAAGGTCTTTTGAAAATAGGTTATTATCAGGAAAGAGTATTGAAATTCCTGACTGAAGAAGCACTTACTGAGATAGAGAAAATAGAAAATAATGAAACAGAAAAGTCTAATTTGCGCGATCGGGCGATTCAAGCTTTAGGGGAAATTTCTTCTGAGAGTGTTGATACTTCTGAGAGTGTTGATACTTCTGACAGTGCATTGGAATTTAGAAAATCTAGTGGTTGCCGCTGTCGTAAGGGTGACAAATGTGTTGCGTGCTGATCAACAGAACTGTCTTCACTTTATGGTCTATTAAGCACCCTCTTATTGAACTCTTCTAAAACAAATCCAGGAATTCCCAAATCCTCTTTTTGAACTAAACAGCAATCTTGCACTGTTAGTAAAAATCCTTGGATTGTCTTTTCTTCCCCTGGTTGAGCATCTGCTCCTGCCAAAAAATCACGCCATAACTGCTCATTGTCACCATAGAGTTCCACAATATGTAAAGCAGCCATATATTCAGCTATTGGGTCTAGAGAAAAACGAATTTTATTTTCACTAGACCCAATAGTTTGGATAATCTGCAAGCGTTTTTCCAGATATTCCAGAAGTGCTTCTGGTTGCTCTCCTCCTAATGCAGTTAGTACAGCATCTCGCTCTGCTGTTGTGGGTCGATAACTTTGCTTCAAACATTCCCAAGCTATTATTTTGGTGTTTTTTTGTACCATCCGATTTTCCAGTTTGTTTTCTTTAACATTCAGGTTTAATGAATTTAAGTAATCTAGCATCAAATCAGGAACGTTACTAGGTAAACTAGCTAAATTTTGATTGGCTTTAGCAGTAATCATTTGTTCCATGTAAAGCTTGACTAAAAGCACAGTAATATGCTTTTCTCCAACAATATTTGAGAGTTTATTACGAGCTTCAATTATATCTTCATCGTTGAAAAGATTGCGTTTTCCCTGCTGTGTTAAGTAAGCATCTATAAATCCTAAAAGTTGATTATTTTCAACTTGAAGTGGTTGAAGTATTGTTCTATTCACACCACCCAATTTTTCTTTTATTCTGGATGTAATTACTAAAGCATTAACAGAAAAATTTGGTAGTTCCGGTCTAATTTGTTTCCGGGTATTTTCCTTCATTTCTGACAAATGATCTACTATAACTAATAGTCTTTGCTTTCTCAAAAGTTGTACTAATAATTCTTCAGGAATTGGCTCTGGAGAATCAATTAAATCTTGGAGTTTGCCACGAATAGCTTCAATAAAAATTTCTTTACCTTCTGCTACTGGAAAATCTAATTCTTCTTCCAATAAAATTGGTAACATTTGATGTTCGCACAAATATTGTTCTGAATTTTCAGACATTCCCCAGTGAGCTAACTGACAAGCTAAACTTGTTTTTCCTAAACCACCTTCTCCCCAAATTAAGAGGCACTCTCGTTGTTCAGTAAAGTAAGGTTTGAGATTATTTCCTGTGAGGTTGGCAATCTTTTGACCATCCAAAATAACAGGAATAGGAATGTAAATATTTCGTTCTTTAACTGTAGATTTCTTTTGAAACTCCTTGCGAGCTGTTTCCAGGTGAAATTTAACCCAAGCATCAAGTACCTTGGGATGGTAATGTAAGTTAAACAATAATTTTCTTAAAGTTGATATCTTAACCCCACCTAAAACATTAGGTAGAGGAATATCTGTATAGGATTGTAAAAAGTTATTGATTTTTAGTAGCCATAAAGGTCGTTTCCAAAGGATAAAAAAGATTGAGGGAAACCAGAAAATAACAATAATTATTACCCCAATTATTAAAGGATATTTCTGAGCAAAATCCTTTGCAGTATAAAAAGTTGGAGCAATTTGTAAAGCATTAATTCCAGTCAGAGCATTCTTGAGTTGACTTTTTACTTCTTCAATATTCTCACCAGACTTTTTTAAATCATCTTGGTTTTGATTTAAAATTTCTATAGCTTTTTGTAAACCTTCTTGGGCATTCGCTCGTTCTTCTGGAGTTAAACGAACATCATATTCAGACAAATTTTCAGCAATATTTCTGAGAGCATTAATTACATTTTTTTGTATCAATTTTTCATCGCTACTTTTTAATACCTTTTCTAAAGTAGAAACTGCTAATTTAACATCTCTACCACTCCGACCTAATGCTTCCGCAGCTCCCAACCTAATTCGCCAATCATTATCTTTTTTCACTGCTACTTTGACTTTTTTAAGAGCTTTATCTAGAACATCAGAATCTACATTTATTAGTACCTCACTCAGATAATCTATACCCAAATCACGAACATATTGATTGGGATCTTGTTGTGCATCAATTAAGGTTTGTATAGTTTCTAATTCAGATGGTGCTATTTTCACTAATGCCCGAATACTTCCAACGCGAACAAGTTGAGAGCGGTCTGTCTTGCCGGCCTCAATTAAAGGTTTAATAGCATCTTTAGCTAAAATACCCATATCTGCTAAAGAATAGGTAACATAATTACGAACCTCTTCATCTTTATCTGTCTTTAAAATATTAATTAAAACAGAAATAACTTGCTTTCGTTTTTCTCCTAACTCTATCTTTCCAAAAGCTTCAAGAATAGCAAAACGAAGTTCTTGATTATCACTTTCCAGTGCTTTAATCATACCATCTATACCTATTTCTTCCTTTAATTTACGGCTAGCTTCTTGATTATTTTCTTCAATTTCATCTGTTAACTCCTCAATATAAGGTTGAATTTTTGGCTCGATCGCCTCTTGCGACCAAGCATTTCCAATCATCAAAAAAGACAAAGAAATACCAACAAAAATAACCTGCCCCAATCTAGATAAATTCACCCTAAGATACCCCATGATTAACTTCTCCAATTTTCAATTAATCTATAACTTTATATAGAAAATTTATTAGCTATATCTCAGAAAAATAAACAGTAAAAAAAACTCAAAACTTCTGAATTATGACTTCCTATAGCGGGCAATATTCCCACACTAAAAACATTCCCTCGTTAATATCTATACTTCATAAAAAAATCTGACTTCTGACTTCATAAATACTTCTGACTTAATAAAAAGCGATCGCTTCCCTATGAAAAATTATCTCCCAACTAACAATACAAAAAACTTTTGGCTTTTTAATTTTAACTTTTGACTTAGATAAATACCATCACCCATAACCAAAAATTAACCTCACCATAATCTAAATAGGGTTTGCTGAATAATTGGTTGGTGGGGTAGGACACGGGGATGCTCAGACGGGGAGACGCTCAGATGTGGGGACGCGGAGGGGAGTAAGAATCTTGTCTGGTCAGGAATCCTAACATGCATTTTGATGAAGAGCTTAAACAGGCGTACTTTTTCAAAAAAAAAATTGCTCAAACCTTTATATGCAAATGCTTTTAGATTTAATCAGCAAACTCTAAATATCTATATATAGCACTACCCAAATAGCTTAGAACATTTATAAATGCTCAAACGAGCGTCAGGAACTACTTCTGACTTCTAATTTCTAACTTTTAACTTCCCTGACGAGAAGTCCCGCGCTCTCCCCTCAGGAAGCGGAGGGATGGGAAAGCCAGGGTCAACGGTTAGATACCTCCATAAGCTAAACGTTATGCTCCCCTTGACACATAGGAGAGAGGTATTTTATGACAATAGTTGTGATTGAGCGTAAGTTCAACGAACACAGGGGGAGGACATCACCTCACACATGCGCAGCGGTCAGGGTTTCCCAGGCGCTCAGAATCCCTATTTTTCCATCCCCCCTAACCCCACGAGTCAAAGGGGGGAATAGAAGGGCAACGTCGGGAGTATGTCAATTTTAACTTCTAACCTCTGACTTCTTACTTCTGCTATTTTTACCGAAAAATTAAGGTATAAAGTCTCTCCATTCATGGAGAAAAAAGAACAGGACTTACGCAAAGGCACTATATATGGTGTGTTTGTGCGTGATTCTGGCCTCAATACACCCTGCCAATAGCGTTCATGCGTAAGTCCTAAAGAAAAAAAATTCTTTGAGCGGCAATCCTTCTATTGCAGGTGAATATTCTCTTTATTTATCCCCTATCCAAGGGTCGGCACAGACCCACAATTTTTCGGTAATTATTAATTATTAATTATTAATTATTAATTATTAATTATTGAACCCCTTGCCAATGATCCCCAACCATTGAACACTAATGAATGAGAATATCATTGGCAGTGAGGTTCAACCGTGAAAAACGTACTAAGTATAATTCTGGGTGGTGGCGCAGGCACCCGTCTCTATCCATTAACAAAACTGCGGGCCAAACCAGCAGTACCCCTAGCAGGGAAATATCGTTTAATAGATATTCCCATCAGTAATTGCATCAACTCAGATATCCAGAAAATTTATGTTCTGACCCAATTCAACTCTGCTTCTCTCAACCGTCATATCACTCGCGCCTATAACTTTCCAGGTTTCAGTGAAGGTTTTGTCGAAGTTCTAGCAGCTCAACAAACTAAAGATAATCCAGAATGGTTCCAAGGAACAGCAGATGCTGTCCGTAAATATATCTGGTTGTTCAAAGAGTGGGATATTGATTATTACCTAATTCTCTCTGGAGACCATCTCTATCGCATGGACTATCGGGAATTTGTCCAACGCCATATTGATACCAAGGCAGATATTACCCTTTCTGTTTTGCCCATTGATGAAGCACGGGCCTCCGACTTTGGGTTAATGAAAATTGATGACTCAGGCCGGATTATTGAGTTTAGTGAAAAACCTAAAGGGGATGCCCTCAAAGCTATGGCCGTTGATACTTCTGTTTTGGGAGTAAGTCCAGAAGTAGCTAAAGAACAACCTTATATTGCTTCTATGGGAATTTATGTCTTTAACAAAGATGTGATGGTCAAACTTATAGAACAATCAGACCATACAGATTTTGGTAAGGAAATTTTACCCAATTCCGCTAAGGACTATAACGTTCAAGCTTACCCATTCCAAGGTTACTGGGAAGATATTGGAACTATTAGGTCTTTCTATGAAGCAAATTTGGCTTTGACCCAACAGCCTCAGCCTCCCTTTAGCTTCTATGATGAAAAAGCTCCTATTTATACTCGCTCCCGTTACTTACCTCCAAGTAAACTTTTGGACTGCCAGATTACAGAATCAATTGTTGGAGAAGGTTGTATTCTTAAACAATGTCGGATTGACCATTGTGTTTTAGGAGTCCGAAGCCGTATAGAAGCTGACTGTATAATTGAGGATTCTCTGCTGATGGGTTCCGATTTCTATGAACCTTTTGCCGAACGTCAATCTGGTATTAATGAGGGGAAAATCCCATTGGGTATTGGGGCCGAAACAACAATTCGTGGAGCAATTATTGATAAGAATGCCCGCATTGGTCGCAATGTCCAAATAATCAATAAGGACAAGATAGAAGAAGCTCAACGTGAGGAGGAAGGTTTCATAATTCGCAATGGTATTGTGGTTGTCTTGAAAAATGCTACTATTCCTGATGGCACAATCATTTAGTAAATGTTTCTAGCTAGGTCGCTGAGAAGTCTCACACCAAATCAGAGATTATGGTGTGAGATGAATCGGCGTTCAATATTCAATAATTAATAATTAACAATTATATAGACTTCTTGCAGAAGTCGGGGAATAGGGAATAGGGGGATGAAATTGTTCACTTCATATCTTGAACTGATTTAATTTAAACTTTTGCAAGATGTATAATAATTACCTATTCTTAAAAATAAGAGGATTGTTAAAAGGGATTTTTGTATTTTTTTCTCCTTGAAAGAAAAGCCTTTAAACCTTATTTTTTCGGTAAATTAATCAAACATTAGGTTTTTTTTCGCTCAAGTTTATGACCATTTCTTGAATTCAAAATTCACGCATTCAAAGTTAAAATTTTTGGTTCATTCCTTAATTTCAATAATCGTTTCTGTTTAATTAAGGATTCAAGCCTCGTTCGTACAACCACGAAAAAATCAAAAATATTTTCCTGATTTCAAGCCTCTGACTTTCCTGCGGAATGCGGAGCAAACAGGCAGAGGCATTAATGCAAGAATGAATAATTTTTAATTTTGAATTGATTTGACCAAACTAATTATTATGATCGGACTACCAGCTAGTGGCAAATCCACTCTAGCAAAGAAAATAGTTACTAGATATCCTCAGTGTCAATTAATTTCTACTGATGCTATCCGCGCTCAATTATTTGGTGATGAAGCAATTCAGGGGCCTTGGTTACAGGTGTGGCAGCAAGTACAGCAGCAGTTTCACAAAGCTGTAAGTCAAACATCTCTGGCCATATATGATGCTACTAATGCCCAACGTCGCGGACGAAAAGAAGTGATTAACCTTGCTAGAGAAACTGGATTTCGCCACATAACTGGTTTCTGGCTTGACAAATCATTAGAATTATGCTTGAAAAGAAATAAACAACGACAGCGCCAGGTGCCAGAAGAAGTAATAATGAAAATGTACCGTCAGTTAACAGATGCTCCCCCAAATTATGAAGAAGGATTGGATGAACTGAAACGAATTACTAAATAATAGGGAGTCGGCAGTAGGGAATCGTTAGGGCTTGCTAAAAAAATTGGTTGTTGAGGGTAGGACGCGGAGACGCGGAGACGCGGAGATGGAGGGAACAGGCAAAGGTTTCGGTCATTTTATATGAAGATATTTTATGGAATTTCAGCAGAAAATATCAGTAAATTGATGCTAATAAGAACGAATAACTAGAAGAATTACTGAATATAAAAAGCTCTATTACCTTAGCTATCCTGACCTTTAGCTTTATTTAGCAAACCCTAGTTAAAAAAAATGGGAATTATAAAGAAGTTTCAATAATTAATAATTACCTCTTCTTAAAAAAAAGAGGTAAGGTTAAAAGGATTTTTTTTCTCCTTGAAAGGAGAGGCTTTATACCTTATTTTTTAGGTAAGAAATAGTCAACTTTTTTTATAGTAGTTTTCATTGATATAGTCTACAAAACTTTGGTTTGAAGGTATAATTTATGTGTTTCATTAAATTAAATATCTCCAAAAATTAAAAATAAAGTCAATTCTTAATTCGTAAATTATCAATTACTTATCCTTCCAGTTAAGTGTTCCCTGTTCTCTGTTTTCTAGAGATGTCTATTGAAAAACGCTATAAATTTTAGCGATCGCTAATTATTCAGAATTATTATGATTAGGGAATTTGGAATAATAATAAGTTGCATCTAAATTAAGTACATAAACTAGCATTAAAACTAAGATATTACTAATTTAATCAAATCACTTGACAAATAACTAATACCAAAATTTTAAAAGTTTGCTAAATGTTTTGAAAAAAAAGGGGTTTCCTAAGCAAGTCCCTACTATTACAATCGTTTTTTCCAGATAGTATAAAATTATGGAAATAAACAAGTTAGTTACTAATAACTAAAAAATCCGGTACGGCAATTGCCATTAGTTTTTCACAGAAAACCGAACTTGACTAAATATTGAGCTTTGATAAGTTGAAAGAGGGAAGTTAACCTTAATATCGAAATCCAGTTGATTACTCACCAATATCAAAAGATACTTTTT
The DNA here is from genome assembly GCF_010672085.1 of Okeania sp. SIO3I5. Classification (GTDB taxonomy): domain Bacteria; phylum Cyanobacteriota; class Cyanobacteriia; order Cyanobacteriales; family Microcoleaceae; genus Trichodesmium. The sequence continues at coordinate 6,436 of NZ_JAAHHT010000103.1, read as the reverse complement.
AGACAAAAAGTGTTATCAAGCTTAATATCTAGGTTGAAATTTACTTATATCTGAGAAAGTATAACCATTACACCGCAATGATAAATATTACATACTGCCCAGTCAATTATAATAGTTCTACAAATATAGTCTTTTCAAATCAGTTAAAACTAGAGTGTCATTTCTTCTACTACTAAAAGCTATCTTAATTACTTTGCACTTTTGCCGATATTGACTACAGATATTTGAGAAAATATTTAACTTTATGTTCAAACTCAAATCTTAATTTAAACTCATTACTAAACTGAAAAATAATCATATATTAACATTAAGTAATTGCTCAAAAATACAATATAAGGAGGAGAATAAATGGCGACAACTGATTACAAAGATTATTACTCAATCTTAGGTTTAACCAAAAGTGCTAGTGCAGAAGAAATCAAAAAAGCTTATCGTAAGTTAGCTCGCAAGTATCATCCAGATATGAACCCTGGCGATCGCAAAGCAGAAGCTCGTTTTAAAGAAGTTAATGAAGCTTATGAAGTTTTATCAGATCCAGAAAAACGCAAAAAATATGACCAATTTGGTCAATACTGGAAACAAGTAGGTTCTAGTGCTGGTGGATGGCCTGGTGGCACAAGCGGTACTACCGTAGATTTTAGTGGATTTGACTTTAGTCAGTATGCCAGCTTTGACGATTTTATCAATACCTTATTAGGACGTAGTGGTAGTCCTGGTAGTAGTAATCGTGGTGGACGACAAACTTACACCTATAAAACAAATACAGGTTGGCCAGGTGGGTTTGGTAATGGATTTGATGGTGCTTCTGGTTTTGATAGTCGTAAGTCGGCAACTTCCCTAAATTTAGAAGCTAACATTAGTCTGACTTTTGCAGAAGCTTTTCGGGGAACACAAAAACGTGTGGGTAGTGGAGAAGTTTCAATTCCCTCTGGAGTTAAATCGGGAAGTAAAATCAGAGTTAAAGGTAGAGGTCAATTAGATCCATATACTCAACAAAGAGGAGATTTGTACTTAAAGGTAGAAATTCAGTCTCACTCTTTCTATCAGTTTGAGGGAGATAATTTATTGTGTGAAGTGCCAATAACTCCTGATGAAGCTGTATTGGGTACTTCTATTGAAGTGCCAACTCCTGATGGGATGGTCAATGTTAATGTTCCTGCGGGTATTCGTTCTGGCCAGTCTTTACGGTTACGAGGTAAGGGATGGCCTAAACCCAAGTCGGGAGAACGTACTGATCAATTAGTAAGAATTATTATTACTGCTCCAAAAAATATTAGTTCTTTAGAAAAAGAATGCTATGAGAAAATTAAAGCTAATCGTACTTTTGACCCTCGCAGTCATTTAAAAAATGTATCTCTTTAGTAAGGGATTAGGGAGTAAGGAAGAAATTGAAAAAGTAAAGGAGTAGGGAATAGCTAGTAACGATAGAGTAAAAAAATTGGGATAATTTATTTTTTGCTATTCCTTTAGTTAAGTTAATAATGCCAAGTCATTTTCGAGTCAAAAGTCAATTTTAGGACTTTTGACATTCTCTATAAATATAGTAATCCTAAAATAGGTTGTAAGATTATTATTTTAAGAGTTTGGTATCCCAACCCAAGGAAAAATGGGATTTGGATACCAAGCCCCTACAGTTTTTTTCACCAACCATTATGATTTTTCTGGCATTGTAGAAACCGGGTTTGTATTAGATACCTTGATTTATATTGACATCTTTCTCCAACAAACCCGGTTTCTTGTAACATCAGAGCGATTATTTCATATCAAATCCGGTAGTATCGGTATAAAAAAGCGTAGAAACCGGGTTTGTTTTAAATGCCCCGCTGTAAAACTTCTATCTCCGACAAACCCGGTTTCTTGTAACACCAGAGCGATTTTTCATAGCTCGATTCACTGACGCCTAATTAGTAATATATCTATCCTTTTTGACATTATTATCTAAAGAAATAACAACATGAAAAAAAAGAAAAAAATATATCAAAATTTAGCTATTACCATAACCGTAATATTAAATTCATTATTATCCAGTCCTGCCCAAGCAGAATCATTTGAAAACTTATTAAAAAGTTCATTAACTCCAGCAGAGGTAGAAATACATAATATTATGGGTGACAAAAAAGCATTAGAAACAGCTCGTAATGCTTGTAGTTCCCTGCAAAAAGGTACTTCTGTACAAGAATTTTCAACTCAGGCAGCTATATCATTACTTCAGTCAGGTTTAACACAAGAACAATTACAAACGGCAGCTCTTTATACAGGTAAAGTAATAGCTACAGGCGTAACTTCTTTTTGCCCAGAATATAAATCAAAGTTACAAGAGTTGCAACTATAATTCTAAGCATTCAGCTATCAGCTATTAGCTGTCAGCTATTAACTTATTCTTTTTGAATCAAGAATCAAAGTTTAAAGATTGAGCCAAAATTAAAAGTTACTCTAAAAGCATATTACCTAATCTTTCTGATTAATTAGGGTTTGCTGAAATTAGGGTTTGCTGAATAAAATCTTTTGGTAAGGGTAGGAGTCAGGAGTCGTAGGGGCGATTAGCGTTTGCGGAGCATGAGTAGCAAATAGCCCCTACAGGAGAAACCCTACAGGAGAAATAGGAATTATAGAGGAGATAGGAGTCAGCGTTGTCCCTTAAAAAAAGTCCCCCATCTTCGCACAAAATCCTAAATTTTTGAGCTTTTTAGACTGAAAAGCTTGTACTTTTTTTCGACCTAAAAAGGCACCTTATTTCTCTCTAAATGTTTTGAGATTTAATCAGCAAGCCCTAATTACTTGGTATAAGATTATTACTAAGGAAAAGCTATTTGCAGAGCATTCCACAGGAAAAAGTTAAGGCTAATACCTGAATGCTTACCTACAATCTAATCTAAATAGTATAGTAAAGATTGGTTTACTATTTTATTTCTACCATTGTTTGAGAATTTTAATAACTAGAAAAAATACCCCGTTCTCGGAGTTGCTGCATAAAATACTCTTCCAGACTAACCCTATCTATATTCATAGTAATTAATGTAGCTTTCATTAATCCCAAACTAACTAAAAATTCTTGAGGATCTCCCTGTAAATGACCATGCCAAAAATTATTCTCAAATTCTAAATCTGGTATCCATTGTTTAAGTATTTGAAGATTACCACTTTTACCCTTAACATAATAATAAGTTTCATTTGTGCCTAATATTTCATCCAAAGTACCAATACAAATTAATTCTCCTTCTGCAAGAATAGCTATCCTATCGCAAATTTTCTCAACATCTGATAAAACATGACTATTAAAAAAAATAGTCTTTCCTTCTTCCTTGAGCGAGACAATAATTTCTCTGATTTGATAACGCCCCATTGGATCTAAACCTGACATAGGTTCATCTAAAAACACTAATTCTGGGTTATTAATCAAAGCTTGCGCCATGCCGACTCTTTGCAACATCCCTTTAGAATATTGCCGTAGTTGCGATCTTATAGCTGTAGATTTAGATAATCCAACTAAGTCAAGTAACTCTGGAATTCTCTGTTTTTGTATTGATGCCGGTATTTGAAATAATCCTGCTACAAACTCCAAAAATTCCCATCCAGTTAAATAGTCATAAAAATAAGGATTTTCTGGCAAATAACCAATTTTTTCTTTAACTTGGCGATCGCCTATTGGTTGCCCTAACAAAATTGCCGATCCAGAGGTAGGGCGGACAATTCCTAATAAAGTTTTAAGTAGGGTAGTCTTACCTGCACCATTCTGTCCCAAAAGTCCAAAAGTTTCCCCTTGATAAACTGTCAAATTACAGTTTTTAAGAGACTCTATTTTTTGATTCATCCAAAAGCCAGTGCGGTATGATTTACCTAAGTTAGCAGTTTCTATCACTGGCAATTTTTCGGGCGTCTTTGCTTCAGTGGGAAAATTGATAGTAGATTCCATTTTCAGCTAATAAATTTTTTCTGGCCAAATAAAGATTAAGAAATTTTAAATTAGATTTTCAACACAATTATAAAGCTTTATAGTAATTCAAGAAGCATATTTAAATTTATTTAAAGTCTAAAAACTCCAACGTTATAGTTATGGATATCTCATATGTAAGTACAACAGAAGCAGCATTTCTACTTAATATTTCTACAGGTAGATTGCGATCATTACTCAATCAGAACCGAGTTGTTGGTGCGAAAAAAGTTGGGAGGATTTGGATGATGCCACTCAATGATCGGGATATGCCAGAAATTATACCAGGTCGTCGCGGTCCTGAAGGTACTTGGAACAAAAATAATCGTACAGGCAATACTTTTGTTCATGTTTTGCGAAACACTATTGACTATAACAGAGACAACAAAACTTCTCATCCAGTAATTGCTGTGAAAGTGGGAAACAAAAAAGATTATTGTCACGCTCTGAAAATAAAAGGACCTTGCCAAATAGTTTATCAACCTCATCAACCAAATAGAAGTCAAGCTGGGGGTGCCCGCCTGTGGATAGAAGTTGAACCACAACATATAGTAGAGCGAGTGTACTTTTCAGATGGAGATTATGGTCCGCCTCCTGAAGTGATTCAGCAAAGAGCGAGATTCAAGAATAAAAAATCAAAACCCAAAAAAAGAAAGCCGAAAAAGAAAAAATCAAAGAATTAGGTCAACTTCTGCGGGCTAAAGCCGCGCAGCTTGAGCAACCCAAGGCTTAACTAAGAGTTGGCGCTTACCACAGAGCCAAAAACGATAACACCTCTGGGTATTTCCCTAGCCCGAACTATTTGTTGGCTTTCTTGGGTGAAGGCCGATAAGTCAATGCAAGACACAACGTTTTTGGTGGTCTTAGGGACACACAACTTTTTCTAATAGGATTATCTCCATGATTAGAGTACCGGTTCAGAATCCAGACGCTTCCCCTGCAATGCCGACAAAAGCATCGCGGGCCCGCCGTTGGGTAAAGTCCGGAAAAGCTACAGAACATTGGAATGACATTGGCTTGTACTATGTCCGTCTGGTAGCTGAACCATCAGGTCGTCAAACTCAGAAAATAGCAGTTGGCTGCGACCCTGGCAAAAAATATGCAGGAATTGCAGTTCAGTCTGCAAAGTTCACTCTCTATACCGCACATTTAGTTTTGCTGTTTGACCGTGTTAAAGAACGACTTGGCTCTGCTGTTATTAAACAAGGCAAAATAATTAAAAATGTCAGAGGTCGAGCATTACAACGTCGGGCGCGACGGGGGCGAAGAATTAACCGAAAAGTACCTTTTAACCAACGTGCCCATCGGCAAAAGCGATTTGATAATCGCACCAAAAAAGGTAAATTATCTCCATCTATTCGAGCTTCTAGGGAAATGGAAATCAGAATAATAACTGAAATTTCTGAAGTATTTCCTCCACGGCAAAATTGTTTACGAATTGGTTAAGGCTGATGTGGATTTAACTAGCGGTAGAAAAAGGGCGCGTTCGGGCAAAGGGTTTTCTTCTGTTATGGTGGGACAATATTGGTGTGTAGAGCAACTTAAGTCTATTGCCCCAGTTAAAACTGTTTATGGTTGGCAGAAAAATAATAACGGGACCAGTCAAATCCGCCGATATTTAAAGCTGGAGAAAATCAAAGATAAAAAGGCTCAAGTACATGAATATAATGCAGTAGATGGGATTGCTTTGGCGGCAAGTGAGTTTGTCCGTCACGGCGTAACCTAAGCGTAAAAAAAGCGATATTTGGGGATGGAAAGGTTTGGTTGACATTACTCCTTGTATTTTTCGAGTTATAACCAGACCTGCCTATTTCCGCCGCGCTTTGCACTTTGATAATGCTGAGAAAGGCGGTATTCGCAAACGGAAAGGAGGGACAATTACTCCTTTTAATCTTAGATACGGCGATAAAGTTTTAGCAAAAAAAGCAGGGTTTACTTACATTGGATGGGTTGGTGGCTTCACTGATGCTAAAACCAAAAACATTAGCGTTTATGACCACAACTGGAAAAGACTCGGACAATTTTCTCCCAAAAAAGTCCAACTTATTCGTCGTTCAAATAAACTTTGCGTTATTTAATCAGCCACGGCGATTGAAATCGCCGTTTCGCTGCGCGACATGAAATGCCTTTCCTCCACAATGCAAAAAAGACGTGGATTCCAGGCTCTCGATTAGTCCTCTTGACGAATGAGAAAGTTAAATGGAGAGATTTATAGAGTATAAATACCTACTAAACCACGGCTTTTTATGCTAATTTTAATACTACAAATTGAAGTGCTGAATATGGGCTATAAATGAATTGTCTATCAACTTTTTTTAAGCAAAAAAAAAAGCTCTCCATTTCTGGATAGCTTTTTTTAATTAATCAATCGGTTAATGATTAACCCTTGATAGAAGGAGCTTCTACTGCAGCTAAATCTAGAGGGAAGTTATGAGCGTTACGCTCGTGCATTACTTCCATTCCTAAGTTAGCGCGGTTGATGATGTCTGCCCAAGTGTTTACTAC
>NZ_JAAHHT010000102.1:13338-30852 GCF_010672085.1 Okeania sp. SIO3I5 | reverse complement strand
TAAAAACTTCAGCAGGAACAGGTTTAATTGAAGAAAATTGCCGTCGTTTTCAGGTAAAAAATGTAGTTTCTATTCATGGTGATGCTCCTGAAATTTTACATCACCTGCGTCCTCCCCATAGAATTTTTATTGGAGGTAATAGTGGTAAACTTAGAAATATTCTGGGAGTTTGTGGGATTAGAATGCTACCTGGAGGAATAATAGTTTTAGCATTTACAACTTTGGAAAATTTGCATACTGCTATAAGTTGGGTAGAGGAAAGAAAAAGGAGCGATCGCTCTTGGAGTTATCGTCTTTTGCAGGTGCAGTTATCTCGTTCTATACCTGTAGCTAATTTAACTCGTTTTAATCCTCTTAATCCTGTCACAATTATGATCGTTAGTAGAACAACCTAAGAAAATTTAAGGCATTGTTGAATAACTGTAGAATCTTGATTTTAATTGCTGAAAAATCAGGTAGGTTTAACAATTAATAATTATTAATTATTACCTCTCCTTTAAAACGGATAGGATTGACTAATCATGAAAATTTTTTTCTTGTTTCTCCTTTAAAGGAGAGGCTTTAAACCTTAATTATTCGGTAAGTTTTAATAACTAATATTATTTTCGGATAATTAATGATTAAAAAAAGTTTTTGTTTGTAGTATTGCTCTAGCAACTTCTATAGTTATAATTAAAGTCCTACTACAAGCTTTAATTATAACTATTTAACCGGGCACTGTATTATATCATGTCCGGATAATTAGTAATAAAAAAACTTTCTCCTCCTTATACATTCAAACTCTCTTCTCTTCCCTCCTGACTCCTGACTCCTGACTCCTGACTCCTCCTTATTTATAACTATTCAACCGGACATGATATAATGCCAACTTTCAATGAAAAAGAAAACCCAACCAATTTAGGCCGGGTTACTCCATCAGGGTGTATCAATAATTATATTTTTACTTGACATCCTCCCGACGCTGACCTGCAGCGCGGGATTCCCATCCATCATTCAAACAGACTAAGCTGAACAAATGACTCAGGGCGGGTTGACACCTCGCTGGAAAATGCTGGCTTGCCAGTCTAACGCTTCCTCCGTGTCCGATAAATAATCGACCAGTGCCCCTCGGCGACTTGATTAAAAAGTGATAGTAGTCTCAACCTTGGTTTTTGGTTAAGTAACACTTGCATTTTAACATGCTTATCTGTAAAACCACAAGATTGATTGGTTTTCCCATAAGACGCTCCCCTACGGGAGAGCGCGGGTCTTCAACCAACGTTAAGATAAATTGTGACAAATTTTGGAAAGATTTCTAATTGTATAGCACTACGCATTCAGGTTAGGACATTTCTAAATCCTGAAAGCCTTTAAAAGTCTGCTGTTCCCTGTTCCCTGTTCCCTGTTCCCTGTTCCCTGTTCCCTAGCGCTATACCTAAAAAAAACCTCCACCAATAACAGTGGAGGTTATCCATCAGGGTGCATCTACCTTTTCTCTTTACGCATTTTGCTTGATTAACTCCGGAAATAATCCAATGAATTTTCCGCGTGAGTGTTTAAATATTATCTAGCTGACCTTTTTTCTGTTATTGAGCTAGACAATTTTTTTTCTCAAGGTTGCGATATTATCATTTTGTATTATAATAGTAGCATATAAATAATGTGGAGAAGAGAAAAATTCTTCTGCCATGGTTTCCATTGTTCAATATTCAACCCAGAAAATTAGAGTAATGACTCTAAACCAAAACCATAATCAAAATTTTACCAAAGCAAGTTTTGACTTTGATAATCTTCCATATTTAACTAATCCTTATAGGAAACTAAACCTTCAAAGTGTAGGTATTGGTTTAATTAATTTACCACCTAATGAAGGTTATACATTTACTCATAGTCATGCGGAACAAGAGGAAGTTTATATTATTGTTTCAGGAAAAGGCGTAATTCTAATTGATGGAGAATTAATAGAAGTACAACGCGGGGATTTAGTGCGAGTTTCTCCCACAGCTAAAAGAGCAATTAAAGCAGATCGAGAAACTGGTTTATTTGTTATTTGTGCAGGTGGAGTAGCTCAAGGTTATCCTCAAAATTCTAATTCTCGTTATTTAATAGATGATGGTATTCCTGACTATGATGATATTCCACCTTGGTATCAAGATAACCCAGATATAATTGCTAAAAATGCTATCTTAAAAGAACGGATGTTAAAAGCACAAGCAAAACGAAAACAAGGAGAAACAAATTTATATAGTAGAAGGAAGAAGGAAGAAGATTGATTTGTTGTTTTTCCATATTTGTGCTACTTCATTAATGGATAATGGATAATGGATAATGGATAATTACCTCTCCCTTTTAGGGAGAGGATTGACTAAAAGGAAAAGATTTATTTCTCTTGGTTGATTGGATATGGTTAGGTCACCTATCCATCCCATCCTACGGACTGCTCCGCAAACAATCGCTTTTTTCCCCTTGAAAGGGAAGGCTTTAAACCTGAATTATCTAATTATTTAATTGTTTAATTATTAATTATTCCGGTAAACAGCTATTTCATAAGTCTTAAAAAGGACTACTTTAATTTTAACTTTATTATTTTTGATTTTGCTTTCTGCCTTTATTAAAGGCACAAGCTAAGTGAAAACAAGAGTAAAAATATTTATGAATTCCCTTCTTATTCCTTCTTTCCTTTTCCTTCTAATTTATTCCTTAAAAAAATGACAGATATTCGGAAATTAATAAACCAATTAGCTATTCAGGAAGCAGAGCTAACTAATATTCAATTTCTAGCGCCTTGCGTTAAAAACGGACGTGTAAAAACGCGAGTAGCGGGAATGATTTATACCTTTGAAAGTCAACCAAAAAAATTTGCAGGATGGGGAATATTTCAACCAATAAATGAAAAGATAGCTAAATTTATAGAAGAACCAAGTTTGCCTCAGCTAGAAGAATATTTACAACTTTTGAAACCTCTAAGATTCTTCCTTGCTTGTCAATTGAAAGGGCAAACATGGTTAGCATATCCAATTAATGAATCTGATGCTCAACAACGATTTGGTTTTGCTAAACCTGTGGCAGTTCATCTAGTAACAGAAGGAGTAATGTTTGAGCAAATAATTGCTAGATTTGATGGTGCTTATTGGTGGTTTGAAGATATAGATCGCCGTGCCGATCCTTTAATAGCAGAAGAGTTACGGGAAGCATTTAAAAATATTACGCCACCCAAAGAAGTTAAGTTTAAAGGAATGACTCCAGAAACTAGAACTGTTTATGATTTAGTAGCTCGACAAAAGAAAGAATTTATGAAAAAAATGCAACATCAAAAGGATGAAAAAAGACTCACAGAAGCATTAGCGATGGGTGGGGGAGAGCTACAAAACTTTCGCGATCGCTCTAATTATTGGCAAGTGGAATGGGTAAGTGGAAATGGGGAACGTCATACTTCTGCTATTAATAAAAATGATTTGACTGTGGTAAGTGCAGGTATTTGTTTAAGTGGAGGTGATCGACATTTTGACTTACAATCTTTAGTTGGAGTTGTTGAGCAGAGATATTGAAGGGAAGGAAGAGGGAATAAAGCAAATTATTTGTCTCAGGATTTACGGAGGCGAACCGATAAACCGGGTTTTTTCGATTTATTGTTAAAAACAACGATTTCTCCTAAAAACCCGGTTTCGCGTGCGTAAGTCCTGTTAATTTTCCAGTTGTTGTTTTGAAGCAAAAAAAACCTCCACCAATAACGGTGGAGGTGATCATCAGGGTGCATCTACCTTTTCTCTTTCCCATATTTGTGTATTAGCTCCGGAAATAATCAATTTAATTTTCCAGTTGTTGTTTTGAAGTAAAAAAAACCTCCACCAATAATGGCGGAGGTTATCATCAGGGTGCATCTACCTTTTCTCTTTCCTATGTTTATGTATTAACTCCGGGAATAATCAAGTTAATTTTCCAGTTGTTGTTTTGAATTGTTGTTTTGAAGCAAAAAAAACCCACCAATAATGGCGGAGGTTATCATCAGGGTGCATTTACCTTTTCTCTTTCCTATATTTATCTATTAACTCCGGGAATAATCAATTTAATTTTCCAGTTGTTATTTTGAATTGTTGTTTTGAAGTAAAAAAAACCTCCACCAATAATGGCGGAGGTTATCATCAGGGTGCATTTACCTTTTCTCTTTCCTATATTTATCTATTAACTCCGGGAATAATCAATTTAATTTTCCAATTGTTGTTTTGAAGTAAAAAAAACCTCCACCAATAACGGCGGAGGTTATCATCAGGGTGCATTTACCTTTTCTCTTTCCTATATTTATCTATTAACTCCGGGAATAATCAATTTAATTTTCCAATTGTTGTTTTGAAGTAAAAAAAACCTCCACCAATAACGGCGGAGGTAATATTATCAGGGTGTATCTACCTTTTCTCTTTCCCATTTTGCTTAATTAATTCCGGAAATAATCAATTTAATTTTCCAATTGTTATTTTGAAGCAAAAAAACCTCCACCAATAACGGCGGAGGTAATATTATCAGGGTGTATCTACCTTTTCTCTTTCCCATTTTGCTTAATTAATTCCGGAAATAATCAATTTAATTTTCCAATTGTTATTTTGAAGCAAAAAAACCTCCACCAATAACGGCGGAGGTAATATTATCAGGGTGTATCTACCTTTTCTCTTTCCCATTTTGCTTAATTAATTCCGGAAATAATCAAGTTAATTTTCTAGTTGTTGTTTTGAACTAAAAAAAACCTCCACCAATAATGGCGGAGGTAATATTATCAGGGTGTATCTACCTTTTCTCTTTCCCATTTTGCTTAATTAATTCCGGAAATAATCAATTTAATTTTCCTCTTTTATTTTGCTCGTATTATGTCGATGAATCATTGTTCCATTAGCTTGATCTGTTGGCACTACCAATAGTTCACTAATATTGACATGGGGCGATCGCGTCACACAGAAAAATACTAAATCTGCTATATCATCTCCTGTTAAAGGTGTCAAGTCTTTGTAAACATTCTTAGCCTTTTCTGTATCCCCATGAAACCTAACTTCACTAAATTCTGTTTCTACTAAACCTGGTTGAATTTCAGTTACTCGGACCGGAGTTCCTAATAAGTCCTGTTTTAAACCCTCAGAAATGGCCCTAACAGCCGCTTTAGAAGCACAATAAACATTACCTCCAGGATATGCCCCACGGCCAGCAATAGAACCAATATTAACTACATGACCCCCATCTCGACTGACCATTCCTGGTACTATATAACGAGTCATATATAGTAACCCTTTAATATTAGTATCAATCATTTCTTCCCAATCGTTGAAGTCGCCGAGATGGAGTTTATCTAAACCTCGACTTAAACCAGCATTATTAATCAAAATATCAATATCTTTCCAAGATTCAGGTAAAGAATTTATTGCTGATTCAACTGCTTGGCGATCGCGTACATCTAACTTTAATAAATAAGTTTTAGTCTGGAATTTTTGAGTTAATTCTTCAGCAAGTTTTTCTAGTTTTTCTTGGCGACGAGCAACTAAAATTAGTTTAGCTCCTGATTGAGCAAATATCTTTCCACAAGATTCTCCAATACCACTACTTGCACCTGTAATTAAAACTATTTTATCTTCAACAGAAATCATTTTTACTACAATAAAATTTTGTTATTTTTTCTGATTTTTTATGTAAATATTCAGTTATCAGCTAACCTCTTGTCTCCTGCGGAGGAGCTACGCTTTTTCCTGAAGGAATGCTCCGCAAACATATCACGCTGCTAAACAGAGAAGTTGCAGACTTAAGTTTATTTGACGGAAGTATTCAGCAGTTAGCTATCAGCATTAAGTCATCCTGTTTTTCCGGATCAATTAGTCTCCAAGGAGAATTAAAAGTTATTAATAAAAAGTTCATCAGCTAACTTTAGTAAGTTATTAGCTTCAAAAGCTGAGAGCTGAATGCTAATAGCTGAAAGCTTACAAATAGACATTTCCAATAATAAAAAGTCAAATCAATTCTTATCCATAAATCATCAATTATTATTCCCTGTTCCCTGTTCCCTGTTCCCTGTTCCCTCTTTTAAAGTCAAATCAATTCTTATCCATAAATCATCAATTATTATTCCCTGTTCCCTGTTCCCTATTCCCTGTTCCCTCTTTTAAAGTCAAATCAATTCTTATCCATAAATCATCAATTATTGATCTGCTGATTAAATATAAAAGCATTTACAGATAAAGGTTTTAGCTTAAAGATTTTAGCTATTTTAAGTCGTGAAAAAGTATCAGTTTTTCGGTGAAAAGAGCTGCATAAAGTCAGGACTTTGGGGCAGAGCGAGGCAGAAAAATCAAGGAAAAATTATTTCTCCCACACCTCCCACACCTCCCACACCTCCCACACCTCCCACACTTCCCACACCTCCCACACCTCTCTGGAGATGTCTAATGATATTATTTCTTTCCTGTTTATTCTGAAATAACTCGTAAACGATAGGTACTAATACTAATACCTCCTTTTCGCATTAAAACTGCTGATAACCATCGATCCTGAGAATTTTCAGGAGCTTCACCAATTTTAAAAATTCCGCCAGAAGATAAAACTTCTAATTTAAAATTAGTCGGTTCAAAATTATAAGAATTTTCATCAATGGATTCTACCAAAGCAGTTCCTAACATCATTTGTTCGCCCAAAGGTTCTTCAACAATTACATCAAAATTATAGTTTTCACCTACTACTACCTCTGTTGACAAATTAATATTAACAGTGGGTGGTTTTTTTCCTGATGTTAGGTGATTCTGCTCGGCTAAAATTTCTTGTTCAACAATTTTTTCATCTTCATAACGCTGTTTAGAAGTAATAGTAGACCTTAAAGTTATATCTCTATCTCTCATTTCTTGGACGCCAGTAATATAAGTGATAGTTTCCGCCACAATAGCATCACCATCAGTTTCCCAAGATTTAACTTTTGTCCGATATTTAACTGATTTATAGAGTTGCCAAAAATTTGCTAAAGCTGCTTCTAAATTTTCCCGATTTAAACCATCAGAATTAGTAAAATCATTACTATAAAAATCCATCACATCTTCTAAGTCTTGACGACTGGCAGCTCGATCAATTTTTTCCAAGAGTTCTGTTAGTTTTTCAGGTGTTTTATACCTACCTTGAGCTAAAGTCAAATTAGGAAAAAAAATGATTCCTGAAAAAACAGTTAAACCCAGTAATAATGAACTAGATAATGTTATTGATAATTGCTTAAATTTCATCAAAAATTTGCTTTGCCGACGAAATGGGATTTGAGAAATAGTCATTTTTAACCTATAAAAGTTGTTGGTTGAAAATTTGCTGGTTTTCACAACCAGTATCAGCATTTCCTGCAGAATGCTGCGCATTCATGTCCCGCAGCAAAACAGGTATTAGCTAATTGCCTTTGTCAGATTTTATGTTAAGAAAGATGTTTATAAAGCATAACTTAAAAAAGGAGGGCCTTAACTCTTTGTCCTATTTTTGCCAAACTCAAAGTCATTTCAGTTATGGCGCTACGCGCTAGGGAACAGGGAACAGGAGACTATTAAAGGTTTTCAGGATTTCTAAATTTCCTCACCTTTGCTTCGACTGCTATATCAATTAGCAGTTATCAGTGCAGACTGCTGAATTAGAAGACTTGAAATACATGGCGCGAATAATTATTTCATCCCATGAAAAGGGAAGGCTATTAAGTTTATTTTTTGGTCAAATAAATTAAAATACAGAAATTATCTATTTTTCTATCTTTTAACTTTTAACTTTTAATTTTTAAATTTTTACTTTTGACTTAATTTCTACTAATACCAGGGAGACAGAAACCTTGACTAATACACCAGTTAAATTGTTAATCGCAGCAAGTGGCACTGGAGGACATTTATTTCCAGCGATCGCCACTGCCAATCAATTAAAAGAATATGACATCGAATGGCTAGGAGTTCCTAACCGTCTAGAAACTAAGTTAGTACCATCCCAGTATCCTCTCCATACTATATCAGTTGAAGGCTTTCAACAGAAATTGGGCCTGGGAACCTTCAATATTTTAAGTAGACTTATTGGATCTATTCTGCGAGTAAGACATATACTTAAAGATGGCCAATTTCAAGGATTATTGACTACTGGTGGTTATATAGCAGCTCCAGCAATTATTGCAGCTCGTTCCCTAGGTTTACCAGTAATACTCCACGAATCTAATGTTTTGCCAGGAAAGGTGACTCGCTGGTTTAGTCGTTTGTGTAGTGTTGTGGCAGTGGGGTTTGAGAAAGGGGCAGAATATCTCCCTTCTGGGAAGAGTGTGTATGTGGGTACTCCTGTAAGAGAAGAATTTTTATCTGCTCAATCCTTAGATTTACCCATTCCAGAAAATGTTCCTGTAATTGCAGTTATTGGGGGTTCTCAAGGAGCAGTAGCAGTTAACCAATTAGTGAGAAAATGTATTCCAGCATGGGTAGAAAATGGAGCGTGGATTATTCATCAAACAGGGGAAAATGATCGAGATGCTTTTAGTCTGGAATATCCCCAGTATTTTCCCATGACATTTTATAATAATATGGCAGGTTTATTGCAGCGGGCTAATTTGGTAATTAGTCGTGCGGGGGCAGGTAGTTTAACAGAATTAGCAGTTACTCATACACCATCAATTTTAATTCCTTATCCTTATGCTGCTGATAATCATCAAGCTTATAATGCTAAGGTTTTTTCTAATCAAAATGCTGCCTTAGTTTTTACTCAGTCTGAATTGACTGTAGAAAAACTCCAGACTCAAGTTTTGGAGTTATTAAAATCATCAGAAAAGTTAGAGAAAATGACTGTAGGAGCAGAAAAATTAGCAGTAAAAGATAGTGCTAAAAAATTAGCAAGTTTAGTTCATAAATTTTTGAGTCATTAAATTATTATCAACAAGGGAAAAGCTAATCAAGACATTGGTTATAAGAAGTTACATAAATAAGTGTGAACTCTGACTTTAAAGGTCAATTATGTTTGCAAGATTTTGACTATCTATCAAGCCAACTTGTCTGGGTTTTCTCATAATTCAGTTGCATCAAAATATCCTAAAATAGGGTGACAAATCTTGCTGGGTGAATTGGTTTAAAATATTCTTTCCACTGCTCCTTTTTTCCTGAATTTATATGCTTGATATTTGATACCTGACCTGAAAATAAACTGTTCTTGTTAGCTATTTTTAATAGACGAGGAATGATTTTATCATTGAAACCTAGAAACTGAAAAATCTTTCTAAATAAAATAAATTAAGTTCAATATATAGATATAGTGCTAAAAATTTAGCAAATTTAGTACGTCAGTTTTTCCGCATAAATAAATAGTTGATAATTAAACATTCATTAGTAGTTTTCGAGGGTGACTATGTGGCATAAATATTTGTGGCTAAAGTTGAGAAAAATAGCAAAATGCGAACCAGCAAATTATCTTGAAGCAACACATAACCCCTTAATTTTTCCTCGCAAGAAAAAAAACAAAACTCGACAACTTGTTAAAATATTAATCATTGCTTCTTTAATACCTTTACTATTTTTTATAGTACCAGTCTGGGGACAAGCAACTGATAATTATTTAGAAACAGCTCCCGTAACACTTAATGGTAAAGAATTGTTTGAAGTAGCAGGTCATAATGAGCAAAATTTGACCCCTACTAAACGAGCAAAAATTATCAGTTCAAAATTAGAAAATATCTTCAGAGCAGATAAATCTATAGACGTAAATATAGATAAGCAAAACCAGCAAATAATTCTGCGTATTAATAATAACTATTTACTAACAGTAACTGCTGCAGATGTCAAAGGAAGAATAACCAGACAAGAGCAAGCAATTATCTGGAAAGATACCATTGAAGAAGGTTTTAAATTAGCTAAACAGGAAACTAAGTCTCCCAACCTCTTGAAAATATTATTAATCAGTATTATTTTAATTTTAGCAGGTTTAGCCCTAGAATTCTTTTTAAGAAAGTTTGAGTTCCAAGTCACAAAAATTTGTGAGGAAAAATATCCTCAAATTGTCAACTATTTACCAAATATTTTGCCATTGATGGCAATTTTTATCAGAGTAATAGTAGGGATAGGAATCATCCTTTATATCACCTATCTAATACCATTTACTCGCGACTATCGTAATCAACTATTAGAGATTTTAAATGAAAGTTTTACTTCTCCTATTTTTAATTTAGGCAACAAAGGTCTTTCCATCGTTGATGTGGTGCTTTTAACTGGATTAACCATTGGAATGTGGAAAGGAGTTGGGTACTTTATTAAAATCTTTAGAACAAGAATTATTAGTTTAACAGGAGCAGAGCGGAGTGTTCAAGATACCATCAGTTTCTTAACTAGATATGGGTTAATTTTTTTAGGTATACTAATTATCCTACAACTTTGGGGTATAGATATTAGTTCTTTAGCTATTATTGCTAGTGTTCTTGGTGTCGGTATCGGTTTTGGTCTCCAGAATATTGCTAACAATTTTATAAGTGGTATTATTCTAGTTTTTGAACGACCAATTCAACTGGGTGATTTTATTCAAGTAGGAAATTTAGTGGGAATTGTTGAAAAAATAGGTTTGCGTAGCACTTACATTACGACTTTAGACAAAGTTTCTTTAATTGTTCCTAACTCTCGATTTATAGAAAATGAAGTTTTAAATTGGAGTCATGGCAACCCTATTTCTCGGATGAAAATACCGATAGGTGTCGCTTATGGTTCCAATATTAAGTTAGTTAGAAAAGCTATTTTAGAAGTAGCAAAAAGTCATCCAGAAGTATTATTACATCCTTCTCCACAACTCTGGTTTCAAGAATTTGGTGATAGTTCTCTAAATTTTGATTTATTGATTTGGACTAGAGAACCACGGAAACAATATAAACTAAAAAGTGACTTAAATTATAGGATTGAAGCAAGTCTACGAAAATATAAGATTGAAATTCCTTTCCCTCAAAGAGATTTGCATATCAAATCCCCTGAAATAGAGCAAATGATTCAAACTTGGATGGGGAAAAATTCGACTCCTCAAGTAGAACTTTATTATCCTAATAGTGTTCAATTTAACTTGGAAAATAATGTTTCTCAGTTAGATATAGATGAGGAGGAGGATGCCAAAGTATTGACTAAAGATTCTTTGAATAATCAAATCAACAAAAACATAGATATAGATATAGATACCTTAATTGAAGAAATGCGTAGTCCAAATGGAGTCTCAATTAAAGATCGTCAACATCGGTGGGAGACCTACTCAAAATGTTTTGTTGGTTCTGAGGCAGTAAAGTGGTTAATGGAAACTAAAAAACTTAGCTTAAATCAAGCAATTGCTCTTGGTCAATTATTAATTGATCGTGGTTTAATTCATCATGTTGTAGATAGACACGGTTTTAAAAATGGTTATCTTTTCTATCGTTTTTATCAGGATGAAAACTAAGGTTCAGACCTCTCTAGTCAACTAGAAATTGAATGTAGAAAATTTCACCAAAAATTATGGCTATCTTTTCTACTCATTTTAGACTTACCGAAAAATTCAGGTTAAAAGCCTCTCATTTCAAGGAGAAAAAAAACAAAAAATTCCTTTTAACCAATCCTCTTCTTTTTAATAATTAATAATTATTAATTGTTAATTATTAATTATTGAAGACTTTCTAGCAAATATCAAAGAAAAATTATTAGAAGGCATATCAATTTTTTCTTGGAGTTCTAAATCATAGCGTTCTGCCGCTTTTTTCAAATCAGAAACATCTTTTAATCCCCATTCAGAAACTCCTGTTGAATTTAAAGTTTCATTAAACTGTTTATTTGATTCACTATTAAATTTCCCATCAATTTGAAAAGGACCATAAATTAGTAAAAACCCATTCTCATTCAGTAACTGTGTGGCACACTCCATCATCCCATCAGCAATAGATATCGGTGCAACTTGGAAAATATTGATACAAAAAATAGCAGAATAAGCATTTTTTTTATCTAAATTTACCCATGTTTCAGGTTTAGTTAAATCAATATATAAAGGAGCATAAACATTATCGTTCCCAAGTTCTTTTGAGATACTTTTGATATTATCAAAAACTTCTGTATCTTGCTCTGATGGCTGAAAAAATAGGTGCTTAAAATGAGGTGCAAAATAATTAATGTGCATTCCACTACCACTAGCAATTTCTAGAATCACACCTGGTTCCTTGGGCAATTTTTCCTTTAAAACATTCAAGATTGGTTCGCGATTACGTGCTCCTGCCCACGCTACATATTCGCTTAAAGGATGAGGGTCTAAAGGTGGTTTTTCCTGATTCATAAATATTTTCTCTAACTATCTATATAAATTTACAAAATTCAAAAGTTTCTAGACCAAACTTTATGGAATTTTCTTTTATTGATATTACAAACTAATAGTACCAATATTCAATCAAATTATCTTATATTTTGTATAATTATTGAGAAAAGTCCTCCTACAATAAAGATAAACAATGAACTTTCAACACCTGATTATATCATGTTCACTTAATTAACGATAAAACTCCATTTTATGTCGCGTTTCATGTCGCGCAGGAAAAAGGAAACAAAAAAATTTTCTCCTCATTATACCAAATCCGCTTGCCCCTGGAGTGTTATCAGAAACCGGGTTTATGGGAAGTAGATATTCGTATGATGGGGTATTTAATAAACCCGGTTTCTCGGCTTTTTTTATACCGATCCTACTAGATTTTATCTTATGTCATGTCCTGATCATCTTAGATTTTATACCTTGTGAGTATTCAGATTATTTTTTTGATCGAGAGTATCTTATTGCCAATTTCATTGGAATTTGAATCACAAACTCTGTTCCATATCCTAATGTGGAGTCACAAAAGATTTTTCCACCATGTTTTTCTGTAATAATATCATGGCTAATTGATAAACCTAATCCTGTGCCTTTGCCAACTTCTTTCGTTGTAAAAAAAGGGTCAAATAGTTTTGGCTTGATTTCTTCTTTTATTCCTGGACCATTATCTATAATTCGGATACTAATCCAATCCAAATTGAATACTTCTGTTTGTATTTTGATTTGAGGCGAATTTGTCTGAATTTCCCGAATATTTTTTTCTTGATATTCATTCAACGCATCAATAGCATTGCTGAGAATATTCATAAATACTTGGTTGATTTGCCCACAATAACATTGTATTTTCGGCAATTGTCCGTAATTCTTAATCACTTCAATATTTGGAGAATTAGGTGTAGTATTCAAGCGATGGTTGAGAATTATTAAGCTACTATCTAAAGCTTCGTGAATATCTATATACTTAATCTCTGTTTCATCTAAGCGGGAAAAGGTTCGCATTGATTTAACAAGTTCACGAATTCTTTCTGTTCCTATACTTATTGATTGAAGCAATTTTGTTATATCTTCGATGATAAATTCTAAATCAATCTCCTCAATTTCCTCTTTAATTTCTTGAGGTGGATCTGGATAGTATTGCTGATATAATTGAATTAATTCTAATAAATGTTGGGCATATTCTTGAGCTGGTTTCAAGTTCCCATGGATAAAGTTCACTGGGTTATTAATTTCATGAGCAATTCCAGCTGCTACTTTTCCTAAAGCTGAAAGTTTCTCTTTCTGAACTAACTGAATTTGAGTTTCTTGTAACTCCTGTAAGGTTAACTTTAATTTGACTTGTGTATTTAATTCCTGAATTTTTTGATTTAATAAAATAAAGTTATTATTAGCTTTACTCTTTTTTTCCAGACGTAAAATGAGTTGAGCTGGTGATTTAAGTTGCTTTGGTTGAATCACAGCTCCTTCTGAACGACAAACAACTATATCTCCAGCAGATGTGCGAATTGTCAGGGAACCTATAACCATTTTCCGACTTTTTGAACAAGCTTGCAAATATTTCATCACATTTTTTTTATTGTCGGTGAGAAATTCAGAAAGCTTTTTTCCTTTCAACTCTTTACTAGGTAACTCAAACAGGGAACTAGCTGGCTTATTTATGGCGAGAATTTCACCTGTTGAATTGAGAAATATAGAGGGTTCAGGTAAGACTCTAGCTAATTCGCTAAACTGTTCAGGGGTCATGTTTTACACTTTACAAAAAATCCGGTTTCAAGGTTCCCACTTTCCGGAGGACTTTTATTGCATAATTCAGACAAGCTTAAAAGTCTTCAACTAACCTGAAAACTAGGCGTTGCTAAATCAAAAGGATAATTTATACTTTTTCAGGTTAGTGAGTAATATTATGTCCGGATAATTAGTTATAAAAAAGTTTTTGTTTGTAGTTGGACTTGAGCAACTGAAATATCTATTTTATTGCTCAAGCTCTACTACGAGAGTTTCTAATTATCACTATTCAGCCGGACATTATCTAATATTATGTCTGCTTGAACAGTGATAAATAATTAGGTCTGGGGAAATAAGAAAGAAGGTATTAAGAAGGAAAAAAGAAGATAAAAGTAGAATTGTTGAATAAAGTTTTTGTTTCGCTACGGGATATGAAATAGGTAAACAAAACGGGGGTTCTTTCTATTGCTAATTAAAGGGACATAATATAAATATAATAAATTATGTTTTATCCTTTAAAGTATTCTCTTCCCTCCGCTTCTTCTGCATCTTCTGTTAATTTTAAATAAACTACTACCCGACAACTCTCAGCCCCTTCTGCAATTGTTTCTTGCAGCTCAACTTTAGCATATCCTAAATTATTTGCGGCAATTGAACCAAAAACATTAGAAGTCATCATACACATGGAAGGACGGTCAATAACTTTTTCAGCAAAGGGACAAACTCGGTTACCAAAAACAATTTTTTCATCATCTTGCTCAATTATGTAAAAATCTCCTTGAATTCTTTTTTTCAAATCTACTAATACTTGAGCAACTTGTTCTTTGGATAAGTTAGACACTTCCAGTGCAGATTTATAAGTAGCATTAATTTGGTCTCCCATAGCTTGACCTACAACGCTAATAAAACCTGCCGCTTCTTCTAATCCGACAACCTCCTGTAATGTTCCTGACAGTTCTCGAATTAATGTTCGGATAAATACATCTCGTTCAAGGGTGATATCAAGCTGAGAAATACGTTGTTCAACATCTTGAGATAAACTCATAATCAAGATAATTAAGATTTTTCTAATTTTTCTATTATCACTATAGCTGTATTTATCTGTAGACTACAATACTTTTTGATAATACTAGAAGTAAGGTGTTAATTTCTTATACTTTTTTTATAAAAAAATGTTATATTATATGTATTTAATATGGTTGGAACAAATGTCCGAGCAACCTAATTGCCAAATATTTCAAGTTTTTCTTGTGCCCTGACTCCTGACTCGGTTTTCCTGAAAAATTATACTGATACTACCAAATTTGATATTACAAATGATTAAGAGAGATTTGTCTGAGCAAAATTATGCTTTTTAAGAAACATTCATAGTGCCTGGTATTAAGGTTGCTCTACAGTACAACTAATTGGTATGATAGTAAATCTGGTGCGCGAAGGGGGATTTATTGCGAAAAAATATTGACCAAACATAGTTTTATTTGCTGGTAAAATCGGGCGCTAAGGAGTTGGTTAAAAGTATCTTTAATAGACATATCCAGAGAAGAGAGAATAGGGAATAGAGAGCACTTAATACTATTTCTCATGCATGAATGCTATATCTGATTGGGTGGGGAAGTTGGTTCGTGTGGGAGGTGTGGGGAGAAGTAGGGACGTTGCTTGAGCATTAATGCGTTTTCCTTACGGAATGCTGCGCTTTCCATGTCGCGTAGCGTTAGCGGAGCGAAAGCGTCAGCAAAACGTCCGTACGAAAAATCTATACTAACCGACTAATAATTGTCATGCCCCTAACTGATAACTGAAATAACCTAGTAATTTTTGCCAATGCTAGAAAGTCAAAACAAAAATCAAAATATTCATCGGTTTACTATTTATAGAGTAAGACATTTTTTAGTAGGAGTTGTCTTATCTTTTTTATTAATTTTGACAAGTGGTTGTAGCCCAAAATTGTTAAATTCTCAAAATAATAATAACTCAAAATTAGTATTAGTTAACCCTAGTCCGCCACCTACTTTTAACTATCCCATATCTCGTTCTCCCTATGGAATTTTTAGATTTATTTACGAAGGATTAATATCAGAAAATGGTTTGAATGGAGAACTAGAACCTGCCTTGGCAGAATCTTGGATTTTTTCTGAAGATAAAAAGCGAATTATCTTTACCTTACGGTCAGAATTAAAATGGTCTGATGGAGAACCTCTTACTGCTGATGATGTTGTATTTACCTATCAAGATATTTATCTCAACCCAAAAATTCCTACTGTTTACAGAGACTTTGTAAGAATTGGTAGTAGTGGTGCTTTTCCATTAGTAAAAAAAATAGATCGACGAAGAGTAGAATTTATTTTGCCCGAACCATTTGCACCATTTCTCAGATACATAGGAAGATTAAAAATTTTACCAGATCATGCTTTGCGGGATACTATTTTGTCAACTGATGCTGATGGTAAACCTCTATTTTTATCGACCTGGAACACAAATACAGAACCACGAAAAATTATTAGCAATGGTGCATTTAGGCTTGAAAATTATATCCCTTCCCAAAGAATAGTTTTACAGAAAAATCCCTTCTATTGGCGTTCCGATTTGGCAGGGAATTCTCTCCCCTATATCGATAGAATTATCATCCAAATTATTCCATCAACTGACAATCAATTGCTGAGATTTCGTTCAGGGGAATTAGATAGTATTAGAGTAGATGCTGAAGCATTTCAATTACTTAAGCGAGAAGAAAAACGAGGCAAATATAAGATTTATAATGGCGGCCCTCAGCTTGGTTATCAATTTGTTGGTTTTAATCTTAATCAAGGAATAAATTCTCAAGGTAAACCTTTTTTAAACCCAATTAAGTCTCGTTGGTTTAATAATTTAGCATTTCGACAAGCAGTTGCATATGCTATTAATCGCCAAGAAATTAATAACAATATTTATCGCGGTTTAGGGGAAATACAACATTCGGCTCTGGGAGTGCAAAGTCCCTATTATTTATCTCCAGAAGCAGGATTAAAAGTCTATGAGTATAACCCTGAAAAGGCAAAACAATTATTGTTAGATGCTGGTTTTCAATATAACGATACTAATGAATTATTAGATAAAGATGGCAACCGAGTCGAATTTACAATTTTAGTAAAATCTGAAGACAAATTACGCATAGATACAGCAGTTAGAATCAAAGAAGATTTAAGTCATATTGGGATTCAAGCAAATTTCCAGGTACTCAACTTCAACACTGTTTTACGCAAGCTATTATCTAGTCGAGATTGGGAATGTTATGTCGGATCTTTTGGTGTTCCTGGTGCTGACTTTGAACCAAATTTACTTTCCCTATTTTGGTCAAGTAATGGTTCATTTCATCAGTTTAATTTAGGTTCTAAACCAGGCGAACCACCAATGAAAAATTGGCAAGTTTCTGATTGGGAAAAAGAAATTGACCGTTTATTTATTGCTGGATATCAGACAGTAGATGAAAATAAACGCCGGGAAATTTACGGAGAATTTCAACAAATTGTTGCT
>NZ_JAAHHT010000102.1:0-13328 GCF_010672085.1 Okeania sp. SIO3I5 | reverse complement strand
ACCAATGAAAAATTGGCAAGTTTCTGATTGGGAAAAAGAAATTGACCGTTTATTTATTGCTGGATATCAGACAGTAGATGAAAATAAACGCCGGGAAATTTACGGAGAATTTCAACAAATTGTTGCTGAACAATTGCCTATATTTTTTTTAGTAAATCCTCTTTCTCTCGAAGCAGTTCGTAATCATATTGATAATTTAAAATTTTCTGCTATTGGTGGAGCTTTTTGGAATATTGAGGAATTGAAAATTCAGGATAAATAAATTGTTTCTATTGTTCAATAGTCAGCAGTCAGTAGAAAGAGCTGATTATTATCATTTTTGAGACTGTTTCTATTGTTCAATAGTCAGCAGTCAGTAGAAAGAGCTGATTATTATCATTTTTGAGACTGTTTCTATTGTTCAATAGTCAGCAGTCAGTAGAAAGAGCTGATTATTATCATTTTTGAGACTGTTTCTATTGTTTAATAGTTATAGCTGAGAAAGAGTTGCTTAGGACATGGACTGATGATGAACCTTAGACTGGGAAATGTTTTTCTAACTGTTCCCTGTTCCCTGTTCCCTGTTCCCTGCTATAGCAGTCAGTAGAAAAAGCTGATTATTATCATTTTTGAAACTGTTTCTATTGTTCAATAGTCAGCAGTCAGTAGAAAGCTCTTTTTATGATGAATTTCAGACTAGGAAATGTTTGTACAACTGTTCCCTATTCCCTATTCCCTATTCCCTATTCCCGAGCACTATATTTCTGTATTTTTTCCAAAAAAATTTTCCAAAAGTAATTTTTAGTGCTATTATAATCAAAACTTTTATTTCCTTACAGAAAATGATGAAGAAAAAAAACCTAGCAATAACATTAGCTACAGTTGTTTTTCTAACAGCCTGCGATGTTGGTAATAATAGTGATATTAAACTGAGGAATTATGATTATCCAGGCACTATTAATCATAGAAAACTGACAAGAAGGAATGCCAGGGAAACTAATATTAATACCAATTATATTGTGAGGTCTTGTCAAGAATTTATGGAATATCAAATGGGATTTCCTCGTAATGGGCGGTGGTCATCTGTGGAAGATATAACTAAAACTCAATCCGGTTGGCAATGGCAAGGTTGGGTAGAATTTGATGGAGAAAAAAACAATTTTGTCTGCAATATCGACGACAATGAAGTAACAGCATATACTTACAAAAAAGAAACCTATCCTGATAGTTTTCCCGAGCGCTTATATGAATATGAAAATCCGACTAATGCCAGTAGTATTGTGAGTTCTTGTCAAGAATTTATGAAATATGAAATGGGATTTCCTAGTAATGGGCGGTGGTCTTCGCAAAAAGATGTGAGGAAAACTATAGAAGGTTGGGAGTGGCGAGGATGGATAGATGTTTATGGAGAAAGAAATAAATTTGTATGTAATGTTGATAATAATGGGGTTAGAGTTAGCACTAATTTTGAAGATTCCTATAATTATGAATATGAATATAATTACACCTATTAGTAGGTATATCTTGAAAAATATCAAATTATACAATATGGTGGTTATGCGTAAGTCCTGATTAATTTACACTCAGACATTCAAATAAGAAACTGGGTTTATTGCCACAGTTATTTTCAGACACAAAGTTTAGTCGATTAACCCCGTTTTTCCGTAAGTTCTATTTAACAGTATGAAGTTAACTACTGGAGAGTAAAAAGTTCTTCTCAAAAAAGATTTACTTTCATTCTTGAAAGTATTACTGATAAAAGCTTACCGAAAAATCAATGTATAAAGCCTCTCCTTTAAAGGAGAAAAAAAAATCCTTTTTAACCAATCCTCTTCTTTTTAAGAAGAGATAATTATTAATTATTAATTGTTAATTATTAATTATTAATTATTGAAAGCACATACAGCTCTTTCTAGAAAGTTTCTAATTTTGGGATTGTCGATAGCGATTGCTAGCAATCGCTATTCCAAGAACTTTGTACTGTCTAGTTAACTATCAGGTAAAATCAAGTCAAATTATCCAAACTATCTAACAATGAACTCGATCGCTAAACTATTAGCTAAAATTCCCAAAAACATCCTCTGGAGTTGCCTAATAATATTAGGACTAACCCTGACTCAAATCTCTAACTACTTACCAACCGCAACTGCTCAACAACCATCCTTCTTTTCCCCCAGAGAATTTCGTGGAGTCTGGGTAGCATCCGTCGCCAACATTGACTGGCCTTCTCAACCAGGTTTACCCGTTGCCCAACAAAAAGCAGAATTACTCAATATCCTCAACCGGATGCAGGAACTAAACCTCAATGCTTTAGTATTGCAAGTTCGACCTAATGCAGACGCTCTCTATAATTCCGCCATCGAACCCTGGAGTGGTTGGTTAACCGGAAAACAGGGAACTCCTCCCCAACCATATTATGATCCCTTAGAATTCGCGATCGCCGAAAGTCATAAACGGAACATCGAACTTCATGCTTGGTTTAACCCTTACCGCGCCCAACTTACTCCCAGAGATGGTTCCTTTTCCTCGAACCATGCAGCAGTCAAATATCCCCAATATGCTTATAGATACGGCAAAAATATTTGGTTAGATCCTGGAGCGAAAGTCATTCAAGACCAAACTTTCAACACTATTATGGATGTGGTGCGGCGTTACGATATTGATGCCATTCACTTCGATGACTATTTCTATCCCTATCCTCAAGCAGGGCAAGAATTTCCCGACTATCAAACCTATAATGCTTATCAAGCATCTGGTGGCACTCTTTCTCTATCTAACTGGCGACGACAGAATGTGAATAATATGGTGCAACGTCTTTACGAAGGTATTCACGCTGAGAAACCTTATGTTAAATTTGGCATTAGTCCGTTTGGCATTTATCGCCCAGGCAATCCTCCCGGTATTGTAGGTTTCGATCAATATGAAGGTTTATATGCTGATGTGAAATTATGGATGGAGAAGGGTTGGGTGGATTATTTGGCACCCCAACTTTATTGGCGGATCGATCCTCCTCAACAGAGTTATCCAGCGTTGTTAAACTGGTGGTTGCAACAAAACCCCCAACGTCGTCATATTTATGCTGGAAACTTTTTAAGTCAGTTAGAAGTTTCTGGTTGGTCAGTATCTGAGTTTGAGAGACAAGTTGCTCTTTCTCGTCAGAGAGCAAGTCAACTTTCTTTAGGAAATATCTTTTTTAGTATGAAGATGTTTCGAGATAATGTAGCGGGTGTAAATAATGTGTTCAAAAATTCAGTTTATCCGACTCCAGCATTACCTCCAGCGATGCCGTGGTTAGATAATCAACCTCCGGCACCACCCACAGGAGTACAGGTGAATTCTGATGTTATTAGTTGGAATATTGATGATACTGGAGATGTTCGTTCTTGGGCGTTGTATCAGCAAAATGGTAATCAGTGGGCGCTGGTGCAAGTATTAAATTCTGCTACTAATGCGGTGAGAGTGACGCCCGGAACTTATGCTTTGCGGGCAGTCGATCGCTTGGCAAATGAAAGTTTGGAAGAAGTGGTAACGGTGCAGTAATTCAGAATTCTAAATTCTGAATTGAGAAATTGTTTTTGGGGAATTTTGAGCAATCCTCCAAAAACGTTTCTCCTCAAAAAGTAGGAACGTTGGATAACAAAAATGCGTTTTCTTATAGGGAATGCTCCGCAAACATGTCGCTCCGCTAACGCGGAGCGACAGCGTCAGCAAAACGTTTGTACAGGGTGATCATTTTTTCAATGTAGTTCATTGTAGGGGTTTGGTCTCCAAACCCCCAGACTCCCCTGTTCCCTATTTCCTCTATTCGCTCAAAATATTAATGGTTGTTAAAAAACCAGGTTTTTGCTGATTAACGAAAGCTCATATTCGAGAGTCAAAATATCTATTGATATTTTGATAGTTACTCAAATAAGGGTTTATCAAGATCAGAGCAAGCATCCCCAGTTAACTTAACTAACTTATCTTGTTTCCTCTGTGGATTTTCTTCTTTTATAAGAGTATTATATTCATCTTGAAAATTTTGATTCACTGTTTTAAAGTCTACAATGTTCAAGAATTGAGACTTATCATTATCACGTATACCATAAACAAAAAGACAAACAGGTTCTTCATTTCTACTCGCCTGAATGAGTCGTGCCAGAAGCGTTTGAGAATTTCTTTTTGATATAGGTTTGATAATACCAGGAATTTTTCCTTGGTAATCTACATTTTTGAGAACACTAATATCTTTTTCTGGAGATACGCCTTTATTTAGCATTCTATCCGTAGGTTGATCGTCTGTATAAATTATAGAAGTTTGTTTAGATTTTCCTTTTAATCTCTGAACAAAAAAAGCTCTGAGTTGATCTGTTCCATCTTGTTTAGCGAAATCAGAAGATGTCTCTGACCATCCTGTGATTTTGACCAAAACCCACCCCGATTTATAATTACTAATATCTATTGGAGGATAGATAAAGTCTATAAATTGTACAATACTAAGAGTAATTTTTATGGTGTAAAAAACAGCAATAGGAATAAGAAGAATCCGCGTACTATTTTTACCGATAAATTTGAGAAATCTTTGTAATAATTCGATCAATTTGTCCAATAAATTTTGTTGATTTGCTTGAGTGTTTTGATTGTTTGGATTTTGTGGATTAGTCATTAGTTGTACCTAATGTTTAAGTTTGGGTGTTCGTAAATCAAGAGGTGAAAATTTCAAGGCCATTCAAAGCGATCGCTTTGAATACCCGACTAAGAATGTTACTCCTAGTAGAAAATTACCTTTTTAATTACTAATACCCTAATATCAAAAAGCTAGATGCTTTTCCGGAACAAACAACTTTACTTATCCACTCCACAGGATAAACCTAACAAAGTTTCATTAATGGATAATGGATAATGGATAATGGATAATGGATAATGATAATTACCTCTCCCTTTTAGGGAGAGGATTGGCGCTCAAGGAAAAGATTGATTTTTTTTCCTTGAAAGGGGAGGCTTTAAACCTGAATTATTTAATTATTTAATTGCTTAATTATTAATTATTTTGGTAATTGCTGTTGGGTTTCCTACGTCAACCAAACCTACGCTTATTACATTTTTCTAAATCGATAGTTTGAAGGAATTTTATAATGAAAATAAAAACTTTTTTACATCTGACTTTTTACAGTATCTTTTGGGTCTGGAATGTAGCATTTTTAGGACTTGTCTATTTCTGGATTTTACCAACTATTGGAGACTCTTTAATTGAAGCTACATTTTCTGGTTTAATCCCCTATCACTTTTGTATATCTTTTATCGGTATAGTGGCAATTCCAACTATTTGTACTATCTTTGGGGGATGGCTTTTTCGCAAACAACCTCTACAATTAATCCGGTTATTTTATGGTGTAGAAGCACCTTTATTTTTACTATGTTTATTGCGTTTATTTGTACTGCGAGAAATTACTCAAGGCAGCACTTTAATTTTAGGCACAATATTAGTTAGTATTATTGCTTTTGCTCTAGAACTTTTATATGGTTATGCAAATCGAAATCGGTTAGCATCATGGTTACAATTGTTTGCCCACACTCTCATGTTATTAACTGGTTTATATGTGGGAATATTGTTGCTATTTTATGCTGTGCCAGTATCTGTAATGTTGGTAAGAGAGTTTTTCTCTTTTTACTGGTTGAAAGGAATTATTTCTGAGTTGACTTACGCTCCTAGCTATGTATTTACATTGGTTTTATCTTTATTTGTATTAGCTTTAACCACAACTTTATTTGTATTTATGCCTTCAGCAATGGCGAGTTTATACGTTCATTCTGGGCAAAAAATATTGAGAATATTTGCTTTTCAACATGGGCATGAACGTACATTTCAAGGTGCTGTTGCTGTAATAATTGCTTGGATGATTCTATTTGTTTCATTTCAACAACAACCTCAAGTTGTAGCTTTTCAAATGTTAGATTTACCAGTCAGAAATCAGAGCGATCGCCAAGAACTTTTGGCTAATTCTAATTTAATTAAAGATGGATTGGTTAATGCCTACTTATCCTCATATCGTTATCTAAGTACGGTTGCCAGAAGTAGTCAAATTCGGATCATGTACAGAAGCACTTTTGGTTTACCAGAATCAATTAATCAAGGATTACAAGATTATTTCAATCATCTTATGTCACCTTTCTTATATAAAGGTTCGGATAAAGATAAAGAAAAGGCAGCAAAACTATACAGTGATTTTTTCGATACGCCTATTCAAAAAGCAGAAAAAAAAGCAATTATTAATGCTATTCAATCCACAGCAAATCAAGATGAAGTCAAAGCTGGATTATTAAATATTGGGGAGCAAAAAGTCTGGCTGAAAAATCAAGAAATTACAGTTACAGAAAATGGAGATTGGGCAGATATAGAATTATATGAAATTTACGAAAATCAAACCTTTGAACCTCAAGAAATTCTCTATTATTTTACCCTCCCAGAAAGTGCAGTTATTACAGGTATTTGGTTGGGTGATACTGACAACCGCGCTCAACGTTTTCCTTTCAAAGTTTCTCCCCGTGGTGCAGCACAAAAAGTTTATAATTCCCAAGTCCGACGAGAACGTCCGATCGATCCTGCTCTACTCGAAAAAGTCGGACCTCGACAATATCGTTTGCGAGCATTTCCCGTACCAGCAAAATTGTCAGTAAGGGAACGAAAAAATAACTCGGAAAGACCAACACAAATGCACTTGTGGTTAACTTATCAAGTAATGGCAAAAGATAATAGTTTTGCTTTACCGGAGTTGACAGAAAAACGTAACATCTATTGGAATCAAGACACTAAACGAATTTACAACGCCAAGTCTGTCAGAGGCGATCGAGAAGCATGGTTGCCACCGAGTCTTCCCGCAGTTGCTGAAACAACTCCACAACAACATCAGATAAATTTCGCCAATGGATATCAAATTTCTGCTCAACCGTTAGTAACGCCAGAAAAATTTTTACCAGAAAGCGAACGGTTTGCAGTGGTTGTGGATACTTCCTACAGCATGAGAACTAAAACCAAAGAACTAAAACAGAATATTGACTGGTTGGTGGCAAATGGTTTTGGAGACCTGAGTTTTGGTAACGGTGATGCAGACATATATCTGACTGATGTTGGTTTTCCACCCGAACGCATTGATGATATTAGTCAGTTTGATGCTGAGAAAATTACATTTTTCGGTACGCTCCAATATCAAGAAATGCTGCAACAGTTTCTCCAGTTACGAGGGGATACTCGCTACAATGGTTTGATATTGGTGACAGATGAGGGTAGTTATGAACTTTCCGATGACAGTCAAGAAATGCCGAAATTATCTGCACCTTTGTGGATGTTGCATTTGGGAGCGATGCCTCCTGCTTATGATGATGCCACATTAAAATTGATGCAAAAAAGTGGGGGTGGTGTGGCGACAAAACTTACCGAGGTATTCCAACAAGTGACGGCAAAATCAAAATTAGGAAAATCTGTTGTTAGTGTGGCAGATGGATATGCTTGGTTTATGGAGAAAAAATCTGGCGAGGAAATAATAGAGGAGAGTTTTACTCCCCTAGCAACTGAACGGTTAGTTAGAAAAAAATTGAACTTGCTAGACAAATCTCGTGGGGAAACAACAGAGGATAATTTTGCTCCTCTGGCAGCTCAAAAGTTAGTTTTGGGGTTGAGTAAAAAAATAAATTTGGAAACTTTGGAGGAGTTGGATGCTATTCACGCGATCGCCAAGACTTATAAAATTGTTACGCCTTATTCTTCAATGATCGTTTTAGTGAATGATGAACAACGGGAAGCACTCAAACTTGCAGAAGCAGCGGCAGATCGTTTTAATCGGAAGGTTGAGGATGGCAAGGAGCAGTTAAGTAATCCTAATAACCCGTTGGATGCTGCAAGTGTACCCGAACCTGGTATGGTATTCGGAATGGTGGCAATGGGGTTTTTCTTATTTATTTTGAAAAAAAAGTAGAAAAATTCTAGTAGACTGACACATCTAAAATAGGTGTAGGTTGGCTTGCTCACACGGATTATGCCACGGATATACGGATTAATAATTGAGAACTTTTGGTTGAATACGGAATCTGAAAAGATGCTTTTGTAGTCTGTAAAAAAAGCGATCGCTAAAACCTAATTTCAATAGGGAAGCGATCGCTAAAACCTACAATATAGTTACTCCCTATTCTTCGATGATAGTTTTGGTTAATGATGAACAACGGGAAGCTTTTAAAGGTGGGGAAGTAGGGGGAGATGGTTTTCTGCGTCAAGTTTAAGATGGTAAGGAGTTGTTGACGGAGCCGAAAAATTTGTTGAATAATGTTAGTTTACCCGAACCTGGTATGTTGTTGGGGATAGGTGCGATGGGATTTTTCTTGATTTATTTTGTTAGGGAATAGGGAATAGGAAGTAAATGTCTTGTATCTATAATTAGAGATGGCATAAACGCCAAGAGTCATCTGAAAGATAACTTCAGCTATTAGCCAAGGATTTTAATCTTTGGCGAGCCATCTTTGTCATCTACCCAGAAATAAATTTCCGAATTGCATAGCAGAAGTCCTGATCATAAAGAGGGCTAGAGGTAAGAGAATATAATTAGGCAAAGTAGGTCATGTTTGAAATTAATGGCTATTTTAAATTAAGAGGCATTTTTGTCATCCGCTAAGAAATAAATTTCTGGGCTGCATAGCAGTTGAAAATTTCCCAAAAGCGATTGCTCTATAATCAAATTATATTTTAATTAATAAAATCAAAACTACCAATGACCAGACAATCTCCAAACCCTTCTCAAAATAATTCTTCACGACCTGCATATATTGTCTTCTTAGCACTAATAGGGGCAATAATAACGGGGGCAGCAAATTTTACTACTGTGGTTGACAATATTATTAGTATTTGTAAGACAGACATTATTATATGCCGCTTTTTTAAATCAGATATCACAAAAAATCCAGAAGATAAAAAATATGATGTTATTCGTGAATCCGATCCTCCTTCGACTAGCGAAAAAGCGAAACCTACAAGTGACGTTCCCTTGATTCCTCCTGTTCAATTTTCACAGCTGGTTTCTAAAGATTCCTATAACAAAGGTCTTGCTTACTATAAGCAGGGAGAATATCAACAGGCGCTCGCTGCCTATAACCAAGCTATTCGACTCAATCCCAAATTTGCTGATGCTTACTATAACAGGGCTATTGTTTACGATGACCTAGGTGAATATGAAAAAGCGCTCGCTGACTATAACCAAGCTATTCAACTTAATCCCAAATTTGCTAATGCTTACTATGGCAGGGGTCTTGCTTACTATAACCAGGGAAAATATGAACAAGCGCTCGCTGACTATAACCAAGCTATTCGACTCAATCCCAAATTTGCTGAAGCTTACAATAACAGAGGTCGTGTTTACTATAACCAGGGAAATTATCAACAGGCGATCGCTGACTATAACCGAACTATTCAACTTAACCCCAAATATGCTTATGCTTACTATAACCGAGGTCTAATTTACGAGCTTAACAAGAATATTGAAAAAGCCATATCAGACTTTGAAAAAGCTGCTAACTTATACAAACAACAAGGAAATCAAAAGTGGTATCAAAACTCTCTAGATCAACTCAAAGAATTACGAGGAAATTAGTATTTGTACGCCCTTGTTGAAGTAACAAAACCCAACATCAACCCAAAACGCCAAAGTGTTGTTGGGTTTCACTTCCTTCTACCCAACCTACTTTTATCGAGTTCAACTATTTTTGAACAACTCAGCATAGATATCATCCTCAGTCAAAAATCAGAAACCGGAGGAACATCACCTCCATTAATCCAATTTATCATCAAATAACGATGAACCAAATGAAAAGAGCGATCGCTTTTTTTTAGCTGCCCCATTCCCCTACAGAACATTAAGTGCTATAATACCGATCTAAAAGAGACTCAATCAACTTTGATGAAGCGCGAAAAGTAGTTTCTTTGAGAGCAGCAATAGCTTCGGAAAAATCTACTAGATTTTGTTGAGCTGCGCGATCGAGAATGCCAAGCAACCCAGTCACTTTTAATCCTTTATTGCGGGCAACTTTTCTACCTAAAGCTTCATCCATTATCATTAAATTTGCTCCTTGCTTGAGAGCCAAACAAATAGCAGTTTTTTCCCCAGCATTGAGAATATCTAAATCTTTGTCCGCAGAAACCGTAACATCTGCAATTATTATCCACTTGGGAGGCGTTTGAATCCAATTTCTTACCACAGTAGGCGATCGCTCGTCCGATAATTCTTGTTCGACTATTCTAGGAATGATAACTTGTCCGTAAAGTTGAGGCAACAGTTCAATTTCGCCGATTAGTAGTAAATAACAAATGGGTGAAGTATCCGAGACAACTATCATAACTTTTTGAGTTTACCTTCTTGCTCTAGTAGTTCGTGGGTTTGGCGATCGCTAATGAAATCCTCTTCGTCGTAATCTAAATCGACTCCTTTAGCTTTGAGAAATTTATCCGCTTCTAAAGGAGTGGAAAAACCTAATATTTCTCGTAACTTACCGTTACTAATCGAACCTTCGCGATAAGCTTCTACTACTATTATTTCTATTAACTTACGTTCTAAATTTCCCCATTTTTCTTTTAGGAAAGATGCAAGTTCGTCTGGCAAAGCAATCTGGATTTGCTGCATGAGTTACTCCTTTTGTTGTTAATTAATTATACTATAAAAGTATTGATAGTGGATAATTGATAATGAAAGAATATTTGTAGGTTGGGTTGAGGTAACGAAACCCAACATCAACCGAAAATGTAAAGGTTTTGTTGGGTTTCCCTCCGGGAAGCTCCGCTAACACTGTTGTTCTACCCAGCCTACTTTTATCCAGTTCAACACTTCCCAAAATCTGACTTGCTTGAAGCCAAAATTCAGATTCATCACCAGAAATCAGAGTTATTAGCACTTGGGTTCCTTCCAGCAACTCTGACGGTTCCAACAATTCGATTTTGCCTTGTTTAACTCTACCCCAAAATGTCTTTAACATTTTTGTTTTAATAATTTACAGACTAAAATTAAATTATAATCTATAGTATACCATAAATCATATAAGTTCTAGAAAATATATAACCATGACATTTATTAGCCCCAAAACTGACTTTGCCTTTAAAAAAATATTTGGTTCTGTTCACAGTCAAAAAATCCTGATTAGCTTTCTCAATGCCATAGTTTATAACAATCAAAATGTTATTCAATCTCTCAAAATCATTAACCCCTATAACCCTGGAGTTACTAACACTATCAAAGATACTTATTTTGATGTCAAAGCACTTTTAGATAATGGCTCTAACGTGATTATTGAAATGCAAATATTGAATGTAGCAGATTTTAAAAAACGAGTAATTTATAACTTAGCCAAAGCTTATGGAAATCAATTAGACGTAGGGCAAGGTTATATGATGTTGCAACCTTTTATAGCTTTAACAATCGCCGATTTTGTTTTATTTGAGGACATTGATAAAATGATTACTAAATTCAGATTTAAAGAAGAGAAAGAATCGGTTTATTACGAAGATGAATTGACATTAATGTTTGTAGAATTACCCAAGTTTGAAAAAGAATTGTCAGCCTTAGAAACCCTCAGTGATAAATGGATATATTTTATTAAGTCGGCTCCAAATTTAGAAGTAATACCAGAATCATTGGAAGAAGTATCAGAAATAGAAGCAGCATTAAAGATAGCAAATCGAGCTAACTTAAACAATAAAGAATTAGAGGAAGTAGAGGAACAAGAGAAGTTGATGAGAGATAAACAAGGACAAATTAGTTTCGCGAGAAACGAAGGACGGGAAGAAGGAATTGGTATTGGAAGGGAAGAAGGAATTGGTATTGGAGTAGTGAAACAAATCTTACGTCAAATTCGCCGAAAATTTGGAGAAATATCTCCAGAAATTGAGACTCAGATAGAACAATTATCTTTGGAAAAATTAGATATTTTAGGTGAAGAAATTTTTGATTTAGCAACAATAGCAGACTTGGAAAACTGGCTAGCTAATAATTGATAATTGATAATGGATAATTGATAATGAAAGAGTTGTTGAAATCTCTAGCTTTCTATCTCACTCTCTATACTAGCGAGGAGGAAGTAACACTATTTACTGTAAATAGTTTTTGAAACAAGAAAGTGCTAGGATATTTCTTTATATTCAATTCCCTCACGGTTTTTACCAGACGTAATTAATTATCCATTATCCATTATCCATTAATAAACTAACCTACCTTTATCAAGTTCAACACTTTCCCAAAGCGATCGCCTAATTCCTTACGTTTTGAGCATTAATTTAACTATTGAACAATAGTCTGGAGTGGAAACTGGCAAGGTAGCGCTCGCCTAATTCCTTACGTTAGTCTTGAGAGAAAGTTGGAAAGGTAGCGCTCGCCTAATTCCTTACGTTTTGAGCATTAATTTAACTATTGAACAATAGTCTTGAGAGAAAGTTGGTAAGGTAGCGCTCGCCTAATTCCTTACGTTTTGAGCATTAATTTAACTATTGAACAATAGTCTTGAGAGAAAGTTGGTAAGGTAGCGCTCGCCTAATTCCTTACGTTTTGAGCATTAATTTAACTATTGAACAATAGTCTTGAGAGAAAGTTGGTAAGGTAGCGCTCGCCCGCTCCCGCATTGTTTTGATAATTCATTTAACTATTGAACAATAGTTTTGAGAGAAAACTGGTAAGGTAGCGCTCGCCTGATTCCTTACGTTTTGATAATTCATTTAACTCATTTAACTATTGAACAATAGTCTTGAGAGAAAACTGGTAAGGTAGCGCTCGCCTGATTCCTTACGTTTTGATAATTCATTTAACTCATTTAACTATTGAACAATAGTCTTGAGAGAAAACTGGTAAGGTAGCGCTCGCCTGATTCCTTACGTTTTGATAATTCATTTAACTCATTTAACTATTGAACAATAGTCTTGAGAGAAAACTGGTAAGGTAGCGCTCGCCTGATTCCTTACGTTTTGATAATTAACAGGACTTACCCAGATTCTTAGACAATACGCTATCCGCAGAGGGCTTTCTTCCATTCGCCCCTAATAGATATGGCGGTTCTGCCTAAGTCCTGGTTAATTTAACTATTGAACAATAGTCTTGAGAGAAAGTTGGAAAGGTAGCGCTCGACCGCTCCCGCATTGTTTTGATAATTCATTTAACTATTGAACAATAGTCTTGAGTGGAAACTGACAAAGTAGCGCTCGCCCGAACGCTCAGTTTTGAGCATTAATTTAACTATTGAACAATAGTCTTGAGTGGAAACTGACAAAGTAGCGATCGCCCGAACGCTCAGTTTTGAGAATTAATTTAACTATTGTCCAATAGTCTTGAGTGGAAACTGACAAAGTAGCG
>NZ_JAAHHT010000101.1 GCF_010672085.1 Okeania sp. SIO3I5 | reverse complement strand
AGTCGGCCTCGCTAATACAACCAAGTCCATACTAAATCATATACCATCCGTAGGGGCGAATGGCATTCGCCCATACTAGATATAGTGGTACTGCGTAAGTCCTGATAACAATAGTTTATTGTAATGATTTTGGTCAAGGGAACAGTGGGAGCATCTTGCTCCCATGAAGTAGCGTTGTTCATCTGAAATTATATAGCACTCCCTAGGGCGGTTAGGACATTCTCGCTCCTCTCAAATTTAGTCCGTGCTACGAATTTAACTTCTGACTTCTGACTTCTAACTTCTGACTTCAGCTATATCTGTTGGGTTTATCCTCCGGATAAGCTCCGCTAACGCAAGCTCAACCCAACCTACAGAAGTAAAAATGTTATTAAGATTAGCAGATTTTCAATTTTTTCTAGTTTAAGGTAATTATTATCTATATTTTTTATCTGAAACAAATGCAAGTTCAAGAAAATAAGTTTTCCTGGTATGATGTGCCTGAAGATGTCAAAAGTTTATTGATGTTAGCTGTAGAAAATTGGGAGGATACAGAAACTTCAGAAAATTATATTAATCAAGCTTTAGCTAAGACTGATGGAAATCTGGATATTTTGATAGGTGCTTATCGTTATTTTTTCTATAAAAATAATATGAAAATGTCGCTTCAATTGGCACATAAAGTAATGGCTGAAGTTAAAAAACGAGAAAATTTACCGTCAGATTGGCAGGAGGTAAAAAGTATATTAGCTAATCGGAAAAATGAGCAACAAATTAATCTATTTATTACCGCTTATGCTGCTTCCGGATTGATTATAGCAAAGATGGGAGATTTGGCAAAAGCTAAGGCAATAAGTGAAGAAATTCAAGAAATTGATGAGAAAAATGATTTAGCAAAAATTCTGTTTGATATTATTACTAGACCGCCAGATGAAGACGAAGATTAAGGAAATTTGCTGGTGAATATTAAAAAGGAATCCAATCTGTTTTATCTATCCATTCTTCAGCTTCAGAAGTTTCCCAAATCATCCAAACTTCTTCAGCTAATCTGCCTAAAGTTATCTCTGAACGTAACCAAAATAAACCCCAAATATGCCGATCATTTTCCCAATGAAGTTGTAAATGTCCAGGCATACTTTTACGATTATTTGTTACCAGTAGTCTTTGTGATGATTCTAGATAAACTAAAATATCTGGGTCTGGTGTGGCCAGGGGCGGGGTATTTGGATCGCCTACTCGCAAAATATCTATGGATGAGTTAATATTTAATACAGCTATTTTTAGCTGAGGCGACAAATTTTCATCCAGTAAAAAACGGATTTTCATCTATCTATTTAGTTATGTTTTCTTCTTTCTGCGCTTTAATTTGTCTAATCCTTTTTACCACAGGTGAAGGTTCAGAAGCTAACCATTCTTGATAACGCTGTTCCCGCCATGCAGCTAACCGTGACATATAAGCATCTATTTCATCCTGATCGTGCAGATAATAAGTAATAGTAGCATAAATTTTTTCTAAACTTAAAGTAGGTAATTCAGTCTGAATTTTTTCTGGTGTATATCCTTTCCAATAATAAGCTATGACATCATCAATACCAATACGATGTCCTTTTATTCTAATGTCATCAGGGTTTAAAAATTCAAAATAATCCTCTAATTTCATTCTTTCATCTCCTCATTATTAAAAATTGCTGAAATCAAAATTTTTATGCTTCAATTTGATAATTATATAATCTTTAACTAAAAGTTGTAAGGGTTTGATAGTTGTAAGGGGTTTGATAGTTGTAGAGGGTTTAATAGTTGTAGAGGGTTTGGAAACCAAACCCCTACTAGCTTTAATCTGATTTAACTAAAAGTTGTAAGGGGTTTGATAGTTGTAAGGGGTTTGATAGTTGTAAGGGGTTTGATAGTTGTAGAGGGTTTGATAGTTGTAGAGGGTTTGATAGTTGTAGAGGGTTTGATAGTTGTAGAGGGTTTGGAAACCAAACCCCTACTAGGTTTAATCTGATTACATTGAATTATGCCTACCTAACTTATACCAATTTACTATTTTGAACCGATAAAATCTTACTTTTGGCTTTTGATTTTTGACTTTTGACTTTTAAATTTCTTGCTATCCTAATAAAGAAGTGACCTTAAAATTATCCTCTTACCCTAACTATGACTGAAACAACTCAGCGCATTTGTATTCTCGGTGGCGGTTTTGGTGGACTTTATACCGCCCTCCGTCTAATCCAGTTTCCCTGGGAATCATCAAAAAAACCTGAAATAATCTTGATAGATCAACGCGATCGCTTCCTCTTTGCCCCACTATTATACGAACTCGTCACCGGGGAACTGCAAACCTGGGAAATTGCCCCACCATTTGCAGAATTATTAGCAAACACCGATATTCGCTTTTGTCAAGGTGTGGTTTCCGGAATTGACATCAACCAACAACAAGTCGAACTAGAAAATGGTCAAGCATTCAGTTACGATCGCCTCGTTTTAGCAATGGGAGGCGAAACACCTCTGGAAATTGTTCCTGGTGCTGCCGAATACGCTATCCCATTCCGGACAGTTAATGATGCTTACCGTCTTCAAGAAAAATTGCGAATTTTAGAAGCATCCGACCGCGAGAAAATTCGGATTGCTGTTATCGGTGGTGGTTATAGTGGGGTAGAACTAGCTTGTAAATTAGCAGATCGTTTACAAGAAAGGGGTAGAATTAGATTAGTCGAACGCAGCGAAATGATTTTGCGAACCTCCCCAGACTTTAACCGGGAAACTGCTTCTAAAGCATTGTCACAACGCAATATTTGGATCGATCTAGAAACAGGAGTAGAATCCATAGAAGCTACTCAAATTTCCTTAAAATATAAAGAGCAACTTGACACCATCCCTGTAGATATTGTTTTGTGGACAGTTGGTACAAAAGTTGCTCCAGTAGTGCAGTCGTTACCATTGACAAAAAATCAGCGCGAACAAATTATTACCAGTGCAACTCTACAAGTGCAAGACGATCAGAAAATATTTGCGATCGGAGATTTAGCAGAATGCCAAGATGCAGACGGGCAAAAAGTTCCCACCACTGCTCAAGTAGCAATACAACAATCAGATTATGCCGCCTGGAATATCTGGGCATCTTTGACTGGACGCCCTCTATTGCCATTCCGTTATCAACCATTGGGTGAAATGATGGCATTAGGACTTGACAATGCAACTCTTACCAGTTTAGGCATTAAATTAGATGGTCAGATAGCACATTTGGCAAGGCGTTTAGTTTATCTGTATCGGTTGCCAACCTTGGAGCATCAGATCAAAGTGGGTTTCAATTGGATAGTTAATCCTATTCAAGAAATGTTCTCAAGTTTGTAAGGTTTATTGATGATTAGTTCTTTATTCTCTGTTCCCTATTCCCTATAAATCTAAGAGCAGTAAGACTTTAAGGGATTGAAATCTAATAGACATAGGCGTGAAAATTAAAAATCAAATCAATTATGATCCAGAAATTATCTATTCTTTCTTCCTGTTCCCTGTTCCCTGTTCCCTGTTCCCTGTTCCCTGTTCCCTCTTTTCTGGAGATGTCTAATATATAGAGACGTTTTAGGTAAATATATTCCTAGATTTTTACAGCGCTTTTCAAATTGATGAACCACATTTTCACAAGTAAAACGTTGTAGGGACGTTCCATGGAACGTCCCTACTGTGGTCTACACAAATGAAAACCGCTGTAAGTGATAAATAGTCGTCTTGATTTCTTCCTCCCTATTCCCTATTCCCTATTCCCTATTCCCTGATTATGACTAAAATTATTTTTCTTGATGCTGTCGGTACTTTGTTTGGTGTTCGTGGTAGTGTAGGTGAAATTTATCAACAATTCGCTAGTAAGTGGGGAGTAAATGTTTCACCTGTTACTCTAAATCAAGCTTTTTTTGAAAGTTTTAAAGCAGCACCACCAATGGCATTTCCTGGAGCAGAATCTGCCAAAATACCAAACTTGGAGTTTGAATGGTGGTGTCAAGTTGCTGCTGAAACTTATAAAAAAGTAGGAGTATTAGAGCAGTTTTCTGACTTTAAGAATTTTTTTGACGAACTCTATGATTATTTTGCTACTGCTGCCCCTTGGTTTGTTTATTCTGATGTAAAACCTGCCTTAACTAAGTGGCATGAAAGTGGAATCAAGTTAGCAGTTTTGTCTAATTTTGATTCCCGAATTCATCAGGTTTTACCAGCGTTGAAGTTAGCAGACTTTTTTGATAATGTGACTATTTCTACAGAAGTAGGAGCAGCTAAACCAGACCAGAAAATTTTTACTGCCGCCTTACAAAAATGTAATTGTACTATTGAGGAAGTTGTACATATTGGAGATAGTTTTACCGCTGATTATGAAGGTGCAATTAATATCGGTATCAAGGCATTTTGGCTCAATAGAAATAATGTTTCACAGCCAGAAGTAAATCAGTTTGCTACACTGTTAGATTATTTTAATTGTTACTTTCTCTAATTGAAATCAGGGGTTAATTTCCCTATTTAGCTATATTTAGATGTAATATTTATTATAGTTTACTACTATTGTATAACAATTTAATTTTTGTTATTAAATAGTTAAAAATATTTCGATAATAACCAGCGGATGATAGAAGCCTCCCAAAAGTAGATGTTGACAGTAAAAATCTGCTCAGTTTAGAGCAGATTTTTTTTCTATATGATAGTTTAGGCAGTAATTATAGTCATCTATAAATACCAATCGTGCATCACTACCACTTAATTAATCAACAAAATGGGATTAGTAATTAGGTAATGGTCTTCAGTATTTATGAACCATTAAACTATCAAAAGCATTATATATTTACCAAAGCCAATAAAATTAGCCAACGGGAACTAAATCAACTTCATCTGTACCATCAGTTTCACCTTGACCAGATGTAATTTGTTCCCCATTACCACTAATTTCCACAGCTAAATTTGTTCCATCCAAATTAACATTATAGTCAGTAGCATCAGCAGTATATCCTACACTAGCAACCATTTGCCGACTATCCTCAGTACATTGGAAAGCCAACAATTGATTTTTTTCCTTCTCGTTATCGTAAGTCCAAATTACCAGATAGTCTTGCTCTTGATATTCAAATACTTTAGGTGGACGAGTAGGAACATAACGACCTTCAGCACCAAAACTATTATCAAGAAAAGGCTGTACTGACTCAGGTTCCAGAGTAGCAAAAGCAATATCATCTGCCTCTAGCTCTACTTCTGCGTCTTCAGTTGTTTCAGGATCTGGTTCTTCTTGACCACGATTCTGGAAATAATCTACAGCTTTTTTGACACCATAGCCTGTAGCAGCAACACCAGCAACACCAGCAGCAATTTTAGCAAGATTGCCAAAGTTCATTTTTTTCTCCTAATTATGATTTTAGATTAATTAGAATTTGAGAGATTTGTTACTAACCCAGATACCAGAAAATATTTAGGAAATTTTCATTTTCTGTATCAATCTGTTAGTAACTTAACCCATCTAATACTATCAGAATTTGTTGCTCATATCACAAACAATTGTTATAGCAAAAGGCAGAAAGTAGAGGGCATCCCCCCTACCCCCCTTTGAAAGGGGGGACAGAAGAAAAAATCTGGCTTTGTCTGGGTTTTAGGCTGTTGATGTGTCCGCGCCCTTTGGTTCGACTGCTATATTTGTACAAAAAGCTAAAAAAGGAGAAGTATTTTCTACCTGCTTCATAAAACCGATATCAAACGTCTCTCTTGGTGCGCGTTCCCTTGCGCCTATCGGCGACGCGGGGTCGCACCGCATATAGCGACATTTTAATGTTTACTTCCTGCTTTCCTACGGAATGCTGCGCAAACAACTGAGGCCGTCGGCGGTTACTCATCCACAGGCATTAACGGCCAAGCCGACCGCATTTCTTAAATTTATACTTGCGTTTAAATCTCTGTCTATTGATAACCCACTTGTCACGGGCAATCATAAGTTCTCAGATGCAAGGGCATATCTTGGACATGACCACAGTAGGAGCAAGTTTTTGATGATGGAAAAAACCTATCAACTACCCATAGCTTCAGAACCGTATCATTCGCACTTATATCCAAGCTGTCTTCTAAACTCATAAAATCACTATCTGCTAATTGATTTCGCCAGCTTATGATTGCGTAACATTCCACTTACATTGTCATACTTCTATGACAACTCTGCCGTGGTTCAAGGCTTAAGTCTGTTGTCAATTTATGAAGTGCATCTTTACGGATATTTGCTACTTTTCTATGCAATCTAGCTATCTTCTGTTGTGCCTTTTTCCAGTTAGCAGAGCCTACCTCTTTGTCACGATTTAGGTATTGCAGCCTACATAACTTAGCTTCAAATTTCTGAAGTGGTTTCAGACTTGTCACAACTTGACC
The DNA here is from genome assembly GCF_010672085.1 of Okeania sp. SIO3I5. Lineage (GTDB taxonomy): Bacteria > Cyanobacteriota > Cyanobacteriia > Cyanobacteriales > Microcoleaceae > Trichodesmium. The sequence continues at coordinate 24,593 of NZ_JAAHHT010000101.1, read as the reverse complement.
ATCACTTAGTGTAGCTAGGGTTTTCACACCTAAATCTACACCAATAACATCAGTTTTTTGGGTGTAGTATGAGAATGAAATTCATAGCTACAACTGAGATACCATGAACCCGCTTGTCTACTTTTTTTAGTTCTTGCTTCAATTGGTTCATAAGTTTTGACCATACCAATAAAAGGTAATTTATGATTCCATCCATTTAATTCTATTGGTTTTCCACAATTATCTATTGTGAATGAATCATGTTTACCCTTCTTTTTAAACTTTGGGTATTTTCAAAGGTCCCTAAGTTATAATATCATGTCCGGATGAACAGGTATAAATAAATTAGGAAAAAGTCAGGAGTCAGGAGATCCTCCCTAACCCCCCTTGAACAGGGGGGAACTGGAAGTCCCCCTTCTTAAGGGGGATAATGGGGGATCGATAATTGATGTATTTCACTATGCTAAAAACTGCTATATAAGGAGGAGCAAGTTTTTTTTATCACCAATTATCCGGACATGATATAAGACATGAAGCGATTTATTAATCGCTATTTTATTAGACTTTTGAGTTTTTGATGAATGCACAAGTATCAATGGTACTCGCGATCGCCAACATATTAATAAGTTTCAACGTGCCAGCGATGCTCTTTCTTCAATTCCTTCTGATACTCAGTCCAATCAACATCAAACTGACTGGTAACAGCAGACATTCCTTCATCAATTCCACCTTCCATACCCTTGAGACCACAAATATAAGTGTGAGTATTAGGCTTTTGAATGTATCCCCACAATTCCTCAGCATTTTCTTGAATTCTGTGCTGAATGTACATTTTGCCACCGTCTTTATTCTTTTGTTCCCTACTAATAGCATAAGTTACGCGGAAATTTTCAGGGAATTGACGTTGCAGTTCTTCAAGTTCTTCTTTGTAGAGGATATTAGGAGTGTAGGGACAACCGAAGAATAGCCAAGCTAAACCTTTGAACTGATAATCAGGATTTTGTTCTCTTTCTTTGAACATCCGCCAGATGAAAGCACGGAAAGGAGCAATTCCCGTACCTGTTGCAATCATAATAATAGTTGAGTCTTCATCATCAGGTAACAACATTTCTTTACCTACAGGCCCAGTAATAGCTACATCAGCGCCTTCTTCTAAACCACATAAGTAGGAAGAACATACACCATATATTCTCTCGCCTGTTTCTGGATGATTGTATTCTAGACGGCGTACACAGAGAGACACAGTTTGATCGTTAAGATCGTCCCCGTGGCGAGTTGAAGCAATGGAATAAAGCCTTAACTTGTGATTTTTACCTTTAGCATCTGTTCCTGGTGGGATAATACCAATACTTTGACCTTCGACATATTTTAGCTCGCTACCAGAAAGGTCAAATTTTAAGTGACGAACAGTACCGTCGCCACCCTCACGGACTAATTCTTGATTAGAAAGACACTTACCAATGAAAGGATTTTTGGGACGATAGGTGTTTACAGGAACATCCTTTTTATCTGACTTAGGTTTAGCTTGAGTCATGGGTTTATTTTTTTCTCCTGTGTTAGTTGTTTGACCATTAGTTTGAGAGTGTTCGCTCAGAGTTTTGATGCTGACAATTTTGCCTCCCATCCGTGCAATTCGTCGCATTTCTTGATTCATGCGACCATAAGGTACTGTAATATAGACAGTCCCACTCTTACGGATAGGGTTATTGAATTTGTCAGTAGCTTCACTCTGACGTAGACCTTCTATTTCATATACAAAATTACGATTACCGTATTCTGTGTTTGTTTTTACACCGAATCCCATCTGAATTTTCTTTGTTTGCTTCTCTATCTAGATCAAGTATATTGCCAAGAGATGATGAGCGTTTGTATTTAAGTGTTTTTTAAGATACTATGGCATAATGGCCAGCACTTTTTAACTAACTTTATATTTCGACTGAAAATTTTGTTTTCCTAATGTAATGTTGTTGATTTCCTAATTCCTAATCTGATTAGAAACTCTTCTCATAGCAGAATTATTGAGATGAGTCATTTCAGTTATCAGTTATCAGTACCTCCTGGAATAGGGAGGCTTGAAATATTGAATTTTCTTTTCTCTTGGTCGATTGGATATGGCGCCGGTAACTCATCCATCCCATCCTACGGACTGAGACCCTTGCCGACCGCTTTTTATTCCCTTTATTGGGGAGGTTTGAGACCTGATTTTATGGTCAAACCGATCGTTTTTCAGTTTTTTTTACCCTGATATAGTCGATCGAGCTTTTATAAACAGAGATAAAATAACATTTAACTGATAACTGAAATGACTTCTCTTTTAGAAAGAGTCAATACCAACTTTTCACCAACAAGAATTTCAATTTTGTTCACATTTAAGTTTTTTTTGAAGAAGATTTTCATTATTGGCCAATTCTGTAACTATAGCACTATGTCTTTTGGTGTTGGACAATAAATTTGAGTTGTAAGGGAATAGGAAACAGAGGAATGTCCTAATGTATTTGCGTAGCGCTACAATATATTGATTCAAAAGTCAAAAATATTGCCCCATCACTCAAGATATCTGGAAGACTAAGAAAGTTTTTCCCACTCCACAGGTGAATTACTTAGCTATGTATCAACTTGATTTTTTTGGTCAAAAGTCAATAATAAATGGACTTCTATCACTCAAACCAAAGGGTGCGGACCTTACTAAATGTTGTTTGTGCAGCATTTGAGGAGGCAAAACTCAGTCATACATTACTTCTAACTTCCAACTTCTGACATGGGTGTAGCGCTATAATGCTTCTTCTTAAAGACAACTGACATAAAAAAATACTTTTGGTCTGTGGTAGAGATTCGTAGAGAATATATTAGATTAAGCTTTAATTTTCTTTGATCCTTGTAGGGAATATCCCATTCTGATATGATATTTTATCGAAAAGTAGGGTTTAAAATCTCGACCTTCTAGTGTGACTTTTGAGTTGATTTTGTTTCAAACAATGCCTTATCATTACAGCAAAATATATTAGTCGCCAGAGGGCATACCTCCTTTCCTGCGGAATAGTGCGCAAACAGAGGAGCTTTGCTTTATTATGTCGCGATGTCGCGCAGCGAAAGTGAAAGGGAGACATTAAACAGACAGATCGGGAAGCATAACCCTCCCCTATCCCTTCCCACGAGGGGAACTAAAGGAGTGGTAAAGCACCATAAGAAACGTCAACAAGCCGAAGAGCTACGGCTTTGTCTGAATCTCTGCCAATTCAGGCTGGAGAATATTTCAAAAAAATTAGTTTAGTAATAAAGACTTAGAGTCAATAGCTTCCAAGTCTGTCCAAGGCTCCAAGGAGCAGAGGTTGTTTCAGCATTCTAGCGTGTAGCAAAGCAAGCCTCTCCAGGGAATTCGTTTTATGTAGACCTAAGTTTATTAGACCTATATATTTATATTGATTTAGCTGACTTCCCTAAAAAACCTTAACTCTCTCATCATGGACATGGGGTAAGAAAAAAGGGTGAGGTTGATGTTCAAATCATAGATATAGTTTGAGTGGAAAATTACAAGACTTAAAACAATTCCAGAAATTCTTAGGAATTTGTCTTGGACTTACTAAGAAGCCTAGACTCACCCACAAAGAAACCATGGGATAGGTCAGTAAACCTTTGTTTTGTTTTAGAGGGAATCTATTGTGAAAATACCAGAAAAAGTAGTCTTAATTGGAGTTGCCGGAGATTCTGGATGCGGAAAATCTACTTTTTTGCGCCGAATTACAGATGTATTTGGAGAAGATTTCGTTACAGTTATCTGCCTAGACGACTATCATAGTCTAGATCGTAAGCAACGTAAGGAAACAGGAATTACTGCTCTCGATCCAAGGGCCAATAATTTTGACCTCATGTACGAGCAAATTAAGGCCCTCAAGAGTGGTCAGTCTATTGATAAGCCAATTTATAACCACGAAACTGGCATGATTGACCCACCAGAAAAAATTCACCCCAATCATATTGTGGTAATTGAGGGTCTTCATCCTCTCTATGATGAGCGTGTACGAGAACTCATTGATTTTAGTGTCTATCTAGATATTAGTGATGAGGTGAAAATTGCTTGGAAAATCAAGCGTGATATGGCGGAAAGAGGCCACCGTTACGAGGATGTACTTGCTTCTATTAATGCCCGTCGTCCCGATTTTGAAGCCTATATTGACTCACAAAAGGCTTATGCAGATGTGGTAATTCAAATTTTGGCCACCAAATTGATTCCTGATGACAAGGAACATAAGGTTTTACGGGTACGCTTGATCCAACGTGAAGGTGTCAAAGATTTTGAGCCGGTTTATCTATTTGACGAAGGGTCTACTATTAATTGGATTCCTTGTGGACGTAAACTTACTTGTTCATATCCAGGAATTAAAATGTATTATGGTCCAGATTCCTATTTCGGCAATGAAGTCTCTGTCTTAGAAGTAGATGGTAATTTTGATAACCTCGAAGAAATGATCTACGTTGAAGGACACCTCAGCAATACTTCTACTAAATACTATGGTGAAATGACCCACGCAATGATGAACCATCAAGACTATCCAGGTTCTAATAATGGTAGTGGATTGTTCCAAGTTTTAGTTGGTTTGAAAATGCGTGCAACTTATGAGCGTTTGACTTCTACAAATGTAGATGGAAAGGTAGCAGCAGCAGTTTCATAAGTATAAAGGGACAAATTTTTTACTGATTGCTTCCTTACCAAAAAATTGGGTTTAAAGTCTCGCCCTTCTAGGGCGACTTTTCATGTTTAGATAAGCGCGAGTTGTCAATTTGACCTCGCGTTTTTTTGATCGACAAGTAGAGGTTTGGGAGATATATAACAAAAGGCAGAAGGAAAAATCTTGCTGTGTCTGAGTTTTAGGCTTTTTATACGTCCTAACCTTTGCTTCGACTGCTATGGCACTACCCATTTGGGACGTGGACATTTATAAATACTCTAACTTAGTTATGGATAACTTCTGACTTGCTCTATAACTCGTGCAGGATGGCAGGAATAATATTTTGCAGTTACATGCCTCCTAAAAGCCTTAGTAACCAATAATGCATGAATTTTGCCTGCTCTTCCATCTCCACGTCCCCGTGTCCTACCCCCAGCAATCAATTTATTCAGTAGACCATAACTAGGGCTGGCTGATTAAATCTAAAAGTATTGACAGATAAAGGCTTTAGCCGTTTTTTTTTTGAAAAAGGACAAGATTTTTGCTACGCAAGAGCTGCATAAAGTTATAATTTTGGGTTAAGGCGAGGCAGAAAAACCAAGGGATAATTCTTCCTCCTGCCTTCTCTAAATTCCTTACTCCTCCTGTCTCCTGTCTTCTGTCTCCTGTCTTCTGTCTCCTACCCTCACCCATAAGATTTTTTCAGCAGACCCTAAGTATAGTGGCCTTCAATCTAGAGAATATACTTGGCCTCTTGTCTGCGATCGCAAATTAAATAAAAAGGGCAGATATTGCCAATAGTTTTTAATTATTTGTCATTTGTGAGGATTTTGGCGGGTTTTGGACCTAAAAACCAGAAATTTCTATCGAAATATTACAAACTATTAAGGAAATAATGAGAAAGTGAACAAAATGCTTCAAAATACTTGCTAAAGGTAGTTATGTCAGAGGGGATTTGTCCTTCTTACCGAAAGATAGGGATAAGTGCCTTGCCCATAAGCGGGTAACTTTTTGATTAATTAAGTAGGAAGACATAAACTACAAATATTGTTGTCGCTGGTGGCCAATCCGAGAAAAAAAACGGATGTGGAGAGAAGCGTAACCCACCCCCATTGCCATTCTCCTGTAAGGGAGTTGGGAATGAAAGCCATAATGTTTGAGAAAAAAACAGGGGGACGACATCACCTCTGTATAAATAGCGATTCAAATATATTTGAGTCGAAGTGTCCCATGTGTTGTCAAGTTATGGGCAACCTTGGGAGTATGTCAAGCAACCTTTTACCTTAACTCTGTGGGAATCAAGCATGAGTATTGTTACTAAATCAATTGTTAATGCAGATGCTGAGGCTCGTTATTTGAGTCCCGGTGAATTAGATCGAATCAAAGATTTTGTTAAATCTGGAGCAAACCGTGTTAAGATTGCTCAAATTATGAGTGAATCTCGCGAGCGGATCATTAAGGAAGCTGGTAACCAACTATTCCAAAAGCGCCCTGATGTTGTTTCTCCTGGCGGTAATGCCTACGGTGAAGAGATGACTGCTACTTGCTTGCGGGATCTGGATTATTATTTACGTTTGATTTCTTACGGTATTGTCGCTGGAGATGTTACTCCTATTGAGGAGATCGGACTTGTAGGTGTTCGTGAAATGTATAAGTCTTTGGGAACTCCTATTGAAGCTGTTGCTGAAGGCGTTCGTTGCATGAAGAGTGTCGCTTCTTCCCTTCTCCCTGCCGATGATGCTAAGGAAGCTGCTACTTACTTTGACTATGTTATCGGTGCTATGGGTTAAGGCTAAATATATTTTAGGTATTAGATAAAATTTGATGAGACTGGAAGATTTCAAGAATTTAGAAATACCGGAAATATCAAGTTTAAGTCTACGATAGAACATCTAAAATCCTGGCCTTTACTTATCCAATAATTTTGAAGATTCAGCAATTTTAAGGAAATCAATCAACAATGCAAGACGCAATTACCTCCGTTATCAATTCTTCTGATGTTCAAGGTAAATACCTTGATGCCGACGCTCTAGATAAGCTTACTACCTACTTTACCACAGGTGAGCTAAGAGTTGGGGCTGCAACTGCTATTAGCGCTAATGCTGCAACTATCGTTAAGGACGCTGTAGCTAAGTCTCTACTTTACTCTGATATTACTCGTCCTGGTGGTAATATGTATACCACTCGTCGTTATGCTGCTTGCATCCGTGACTTGGATTATTATCTGCGTTATTCTACTTACGCTATGCTCGCAGGCGATCCTTCCATTTTAGATGAGCGCGTATTAAATGGTTTAAAAGAAACCTACAACTCTCTAGGTGTACCTATCGGTGCAACTGTACAAGCTATTCAAGCTATGAAGGAAGTTACTGCTGGTTTAGTAGGCCCTGATGCTGGTAAGGAAATGGGTGTTTACTTTGACTACATCTGCTCCGGTTTAAGCTAATTTGGAAATCAGTAATCAAGATAAAAAAAAGAGTAGATTTTCTCTTTTGTTTTGACTGATGTTGTATTTCGAGGCTAGGGAAACCTAGAGTTAGTGTTAGATTACCAAAGGCTTATTGAATTATTTAATTTATTAAGTTTTAGTGAACTAGCATTGATTCTATGAGTCCCTTGCCTTCGATATTTTTAGATTTGAAGCTGAAGCGATCGCATAATTAAATAATTTAGATTTAAGTAGTGATTTGTCCAGTTTACCTGCTGTGAATAATAGCAATGTTGTTCTCAATATCAATACTTATAAAAAATTATTAGATAATAAAATTTGACTGTTTGGTTTAAATGTTTTATAAAGGATTTGAAAATAATCCTCATTAATATTTATTAGGAGAAATTTGTAACATGAGACAGTTTAAGATTACAGCTTGTGTTCCTAGTCTAAGTCGGACTCGTACTCAACGAGAATTACAAAATACCTACTTTACTAAGCTTGTTCCTTATGATAGCTGGTTCCGGGAACAGCAAAGAATTATGAAAATGGGTGGTAAAATTGTCAAGGTAGAGTTGGCTACTGGTAAACAAGGGGTAAATACTGGGTTACTTTGACATACTCCCGACGCTCCCCTCCCCCCTTCCAAAGGGGGGTTGGAGAGCGCGGGATTCTTCAGCCAGAGCAGCTCTGACCGCAGTTTTAACAGAAGTGATGTCCTCCTCCTGTGTTGATAGCAATCCTATTTTTTGTATTAGGAGTGCTGAGTTATAGTCCCTATCTAGTTCTTGTCCACATTCAGGGCAAGAATGCCAACGGTCGGATAAGCTTTTAGAGACTTTTCTCAAACATTCCCAACAATGTTGAGATGTACCTTTTGGGTCTACTTTGATAATTCTCTTGCCGAGTTTCCAGGCAACATATTCTAGAACCTGAACAAACTGCCCAAACGCTGCATCCTGCAAAGACTTATTTAATCCTGACTTGGCTGATTGGCCATTTGGTAAAAACTGACCATTATCTCCTAATTTAGCTTTGCAACGTCGAACTAGGTTAGATATTTGTAGAAGACCTACAAATATGACACTTACATTACTAAACAAGTGATAAGCCAGCTTGAATTGCCAATCCAAACGTTGTCTAGCTATTAATTGATGTAGTTTTGCTATTTTGCGTTTGAGAATTTTCCAAGCCTTGGAATGTTTTTGTTTCCTGGCTAATCTGACCTGAAGTTTAGACAAGCGATGCTCAGAGAATCTGAAAAACTTAGGCACTTCTATGAACTCACCATCGCTGGTGACAGCATAGTGTAACAGTCCTAAATCAATACCCTTAGAGTTTTTTTCAGTGGGTTGAATTTCTACACGCCTCAAAGGTACGGTCTTGTCTTCTATCGTCAAACTGATATACCATCCATCAACTTCACGAATTACTGTACCTGTTTTCACCTTGAACCCCTTCGGTATTTGCCGATTGAAGACAAAAGGGACTAAACCAACTTTTGGTAGATTGACACAATACCGACCGTTAGCATTTTTGACAATGTTGGTATTTGATAACTGGGGATAACTAAATGAGTTATAGTAATGTTTACCTTTAAATTTAGGTCTACCACTGGTTTTACCATTTTTGTCAGGTTTGGCAAAATTATCCATAGTAGTTTGTACGCGCTGAATAATATCTTGCAACACCTGAGAGTGCATAGACTTATATTCAGGGAATAGTTTTTTAGTCTGTGGTAAATCTGCTAGTTGCACCGTTTCCCAAGAAACATACCCATTTACTATATTGGGATGCTTATCGCCTTTCCTTGTTATCGGATTACCACTAATGTCCTTTTTTCTACCGTCCCGTGTTTGTGTTCTAAATTCGGGAATATTTTGATAGATTTGCTGTACGGACGTTGCATGCAACGTCCCTACTACTACTGAAACATTAAGAGGACAAGCATTTACTGGTGTGCGTGTTGCTTCAAACCAGTTCAACCTTTCAGCTAAACGGTAATTATATTGTCTTCGAGCTAATTCCAACCAATTAGCTATAATTGCCGTTTGGCTTTTATGGGGTTTGAGCTTGTACTTGTATTTCAGTAGCATAATCTGTATCGACCTTTATACTTTAGCTATTATATCAAAATCAATGACAAACCACAAACATAAGGCCCGGCTTTCCCATACGACGCTCCCCTCCCCCCTTTCCAAGGGGGGTTAGGGGGGATGGAGAGCGCGGGACTTCCCGCCGGGGGAGTTAAAATAATGGATAATGGATAATTGATAATTAGAGATGGATAATTGATAATTGATAATTAGAGATAGTTTTAATTATCCACTATTAATTATTCATTATCAATTAATGAAGGAAAAAATTAGGTTTCAAGCAAAGAGAGGTTTTAATGGCCTCTTTTTTTATATGGTTTTAGGAAGTAGAGAAACTGACGGCTAAATCTTACCAACTAATTTTAGTGAGGGCTTGCTGATTAAATCTAAAAGCATTGATAGATAAAAGTTTTAGTCTTTTTAAGTCTTGAAAAAGTACAAGATTTTTATTCTAAAGAGCTGCATAAAGTTAGGATTTTGGGTTGACAAAGGCCGAAAAATCAAGTGATAATTCTTCCTCCTGCCTCCTCGAAATTCCCCATTCCTCCTGACTCCTGACTCCTGACTCCTGACTCCTACCCTCATCCATAAGACTTTTTCAGCCAACCCTAGTTATTGACTAATCTGGTTTGCGACCTAATAGTTACTAAATCTATAGAAAAATATTTTTTGATTTAGTTTTAATTAAGTGTTACCTTAACGGGGTGAACTACAACACCCTCTATCCCATTGCTAAAAGCGTTTGGGACTACTTTTCGTATCGGTGTTTAAACGAACATTGACATGACTCATTGTATTTGACACCATTTTTGTTGCTTGATAAAGTCCTCTTTTCACTCGTAAACCCCACGCTTCTCTGTGTTTGACACCTTTTTGATCAACTGGTAAGTCGTCCCAGTCTAAAAAACTAGCTTTTGATGTTAATCCCTCCTGTAAACATTTAACGAGCTGTTCTGCAATCCTCTCTCAGTCTAAGATATTTTTAGTTGTTTTCATAAGTTTTTCTATAAAATCAATAAAACTTTACAATACTAAAAAAGTAGTACCATTATTCCAAATTCCTTCTGGTGTAGCTAACTTTTCTAATTCTAGTTCAAATTCAGCTTTAATTGCTTCTATTTCTTCTGAAGAAAGTTTTGTAAATGGATGAGGATTATTTACTGGAGAAGGATAATAAACAAAATTCCACTTTTTTTTCGTCTCTTCTAAACTGCGATAACTGCCATGAGTTTCTGTTTTAACAAAGATTACTTCTAAGTTTGCCTGTCTCAATAAATTCTCGTATTTTTCGATAGTATTTACTGTATTTGATAATTGGAAAAAATCAATATTTATTCGATGATTTTCCAAAATTTTTTTCAAAACAACTATATTTGTAAAACCTGTTTCAGCTATACTATGAAGACCGATGAAGCCTCCTGGTTTGAGAAATTTTGACCACAAACGTAAAGTAGCTTCTTTATCTATCATTAGTGGAAAAGCATTAGCACATAAAATGAGATTAAAACTATTATCTGGAAAGTTTATATTTTCTCCATCTGCTAACTGAAATTCAATGTTTTTTAGATTTAATGCTATAGCTTTTTTTCTAGCTTGCTCAATCATTTTAGTAGACAAATCTACCCCCACAACCCAACCAGAATTACCTACTAATTGAGCAACTTTAATAGCGACATGACCTGTTCCAGTAGCAATATCTAAAACTTTATCTCCTGGTTTAATTTCTACAGATTCAACTAAACGATGGGTAATTTGAAAAAGCCATTTACTTTGGTCGTAGTTTTGGCTTCGAGTATTGTCATAAACTTCAGCTAATTTTTGTTTGTATGGGTCTAATTTTAGTTGATTATTCATATCATAATTAAGGAAGAAGGAAAAAGAATTAATAATTAATAATTAATAATTAATAATTAATAATTCAGGAAACGAGATTGAGTTTATAGATTAATGCCTTTATTAATTGATAATCGATAGTGGATAATTCAAACTATCTCTAATTACAGCAATTTGGGAGTTAGTGAGGTACAAAATTTTATTTAGTAATTTTGGCAGTTCAACCTTCCAGGTTGTTACAGGCTGGAAGCCTGTTTTACAGATAGTAGAGAATTAATAATTAATAATTAATCATTAATAATTCAGGAAACGAGATTGAGTTTATAGATTAATGCCTTGATTAATTGATAATAGATAGTGGATAATTCAAACTATCTCTAATTACAGCAATTTCAGAGTTAGTCAGGTACAAAATTTTATTGAGTAATTAGTGGCAGTTCAACCTTCCAGGTTGTTACAGGCTGGAAGACTGTGTTACAGATAGTAGAGAATTAATAATTAATAATTAATCATTAATAATTCAGGAAACGAGATTGAGTTTATAGATTAATGCCTTGATTAATTGATAATGGATAGTGGATAATTCAAACTATCTCTAATTACATCAATTTCGGAGGCGCGTGAGGTACAAAATTTTATTGAGTAATGAGTGGCAGTTCAACCTTCCAGGTTATTACAGGCTGGAAGCTTGTGTTACACATAGTAGAGAATTAATAATTAATAATTAATAATTAATAATTCAGGAAACGAGATTGAGTTTATAGATGAATGCCTTGATTAATTGATAATGGATAGTGGATAATTTAAACTATCTCTAATTACAGCAATTTCAGAGTTAGTCAGGTACAAAATTTTATTGAGTAATGAGTGGCAGTTCAACCTTCCAGGTTGTTACAGGCTGGAAGCCTGTGTTACACACAGTAGTGCCGTAATATGTAAGTTGCATTTTTTCAAACTCTGTGTTAAAAAACAATTATGTTGTCTCTAATAATTAAAACTTTTATTAGTTAAGTTTCTGAAAAAATTTAGAATATTTTTATTATCTATTCCCTATTCCCTAATAATTATGAAATATTCCGCTTCTACATCTACTAAAAAATCATTAAAAGCTAAACAAAATCAAGCTGAAGATTCTCTCGCTCCTAATGCAGATTACAGTCAACTTGATGTTAGCAAACTGTCAGAAATGATGCAGCGTTATGTGGAAGTTAAGCAACAATATCCCCACGCTCTTTTGTTGTTTCGAGTAGGTGATTTTTTTGAATGTTTTTTTCAGGATGCTGTGACGATCGCGCACGAATTAGAGTTAGTACAAACGAGTAAGCACGCGGGTAAGGAAATTGGTAGAGTTCCGATGACTGGAGTTCCTCACCATGCGGTGGAAAAATATGCAGCGATGTTAGTAGAGAAAGGTTATGCGGTGGTGGTGTGCGATCAAGTTGAAGATTCTGCTATTGCTCAAAAAGAAAACCGTCAAGTCAAGCGTGAAATTACTCGTATTCTTACTCCCGGAACTCTTACTGATGACGGTATGCTGAAACCTCGTTACAATAATTATTTAGCAGCAGTCGTCATTGCCAAAAATCATTGGGGACTTGCTTACACTGATATTTCGACGGGCGAATTTTTGACTACGCAAACTCAAGGTTTAGATCAACTTACCCAAGAATTAATGCGTTTGCAAGCTTCGGAAGTATTATTTCCCACGAACGCACCGGATATTGGTTTCATGTTGCGTCCGGGAGAAAAGTCAGAGCATCTTCCAGAATGTTTGCCTAATTCTTTTTGTTATTCTTTTCGTCCGCAACAACCTTTTACTCTGGGGGAAGCAAAGGAAAGACTGTTGCTGAAATTTCAACTGACATCTTTGGAGGGTATTGGTTGCGAACATATTCCATTGGGTGTGCGGGCAGCGGGGGGGTTATTGGAATATCTGGAGGAAACTCAAAAGGAAAATCAAGTTCCCCTACAACGTCTGCGTAGTTATACTATGGCAGATTTTTTGATTCTCGATCACCAGAGTCGCCGGAATTTGGAAATTACGCAAACGGTTAGAGATGGTAGTTATCATGGTTCGTTATTGTCGGCGATCGACAAGACTAGCACAGCGATGGGGGGGCGTGCTTTACGGCGGTGGTTAGTGCAACCACTTTTGAATTTGAAGGGTATTCGTGCTAGACATGACACTATTGACGAACTAATAAGTAATAATGATTTGCGTCAAGATATCCAAAGAATATTGCGTCAAATTTATGATTTGGAACGTCTGACGGGGCGGACTGGTGCTGGTACTGCTAATGCTAGAGATTTAGTTTTTTTAGCTGATTCTCTGACTAAACTTCCAGAACTTTCTGCTTTAGCATCTGAGGGTAATTCTCCTTATTTAAAAGTGTTGCAAAGTTTACCTCCAATTTTACAAGAATTGGGGAATAAAATACATTCTTTTTTGGTTGAATCTCCTCCTCAACATTTAAAGGAAGGTGGGTTAATTCGTTATGGTGTAAATGTACAATTAGATGAGATGCGGGGGTTAGCTGAAGAAGACCAACAATGGATTGCTAATTTGGAAGTTACGGAGAGAGAAAGGACGGGAATTGCTAATTTAAAGGTTGGTTATAATAAGGCTTTTGGTTATTACATTAGTATTTCTAAATCTAAGGCAGATTTGGCGCCGGATGATTATACTCGCAAGCAAACTTTGACTAATGAGGAGCGTTATATTACTGAGGAATTAAAGGAAAGAGAAGTGAGAATTTTGACGGCGCGAGATGATTTGAATCAATTGGAATATGATATTTTTGTTGCTTTGAGAAATGAGATAGGGGAACACGCTGAGGAAATTAGAAATATTTCTCGTGCTGTGGCTGCTCTTGATGTTTTGTGTGGTTTAGCAGAGGTGGCAGTTTATCAAAATTATGTTCGTCCGACGATGGTTGATAGTCGAGAATTGAAAATTATTGAAGGTCGGCATCCGGTGGTGGAAAAGTATTTACCTGCTGGTTTTTTTGTGCCGAATACTGCCATATTAGGAAGTAAAAATTTAGAGGAAAATGATGAGGGAATTACTGCTGATTCTGCGCCGGATTTAATAATATTAACTGGTCCGAATGCTAGTGGAAAAAGTTGTTATTTACGACAGGTAGGATTGATTCAATTAATGGCACAAACTGGCAGTTTTGTTCCGGCAAGTTCTGCTATTTTGGGGGTGAGCGATCGGATATTTACTCGTGTGGGAGCTGTGGATGATTTAGCAACAGGACAATCAACTTTTATGGTGGAGATGAATGAGACGGCAAATATATTAAATCATGCTACGGAAAAGTCTTTAGTTTTATTAGATGAAATTGGTAGAGGAACGGCAACTTTTGATGGAATTTCTATTGCTTGGTCTGTGGCAGAATACTTAGCAACGGAAATAAAATCTCGGACAATTTTTGCTACTCATTATCACGAATTAAATGAGCTTTCTTCTATTTTGGATAATGTGGCAAATTATCAGGTAACGGTGAAAGAATTGCCGGATAAAATTGTATTTTTGCATCAAGTACAACCTGGTGGAGCGGATAAATCTTATGGTATTGAAGCGGGGAGGTTAGCGGGTTTGCCAGATTCGGTTATTGCACGAGCAAGACAGGTAATGGAGCAAATTGAAAAGCATAGTAAAATAGCAATTGGTTTGCGGAAAGGTGTTAAGAAAAAAGAGGAGAAAGAGGTGATAGAAGAGGTAATAACTTTGGAGCAGTTGGATATTTTTAGTCAGGAATTTGGAGATAGTTTATTGTGACAGTTATCAGTTAACAGTTATCAGTTATCAGCGACAAAAGAAACCGGGTTTTTCAGAGGTAAATGTTGATATTGGAGTCTTTTAGACAAACCCGGTTTCTGGTTTCCATAGCAGTAGGTTGGGTTGAGGAACCGAAACCCAAGAACAATAAAGTGAGTATTGGATTTCACTTCGTTCTACCAAACCTAAATTTCCTATTGAATACTTATAATTATGATTACTAGCGGACGAATTAAAACTTTAGAAATTTATCAATGCTTAGGTGTTTCTGAAGTTTTGAAAAAAGGATGCTATACTTAGGTGAAATTTCAATTATTAAGTCATAGATACGAGGTACGAAATGAGAATTATACAAACAACAGGAACAGTGAAAAATGGAGAAGTAAAAATCACTGTTCCTCCAGAGTTTAGTAATGGCGAAATAGATATTATTCTTGTTGCCAAAAATGAGCCAGATGAATTTGAAATTATGCGGGAAATAGCAAAAGCCAAAGGATATGATTCTAAGGAAAAGATACTCGACCTAATCAAGAAAGTTAAATTAGAAATGCTTCAGGAAAAAGAGAGAATAAAATAATGTCTAAAATCAAACGTTTATGTCTTGATACAAATGTTTATATTAATTCAGATGAGGCAAAAATTCTTGAATCTATAGGTTACTATGGTAAACAATATACTCAAATTGAAGCTGAAATTATTTTATCTCCTGAGTTAATTGACCAAATCCGGCGAGTAGGTAAATATGTATGGAATAAAGACAAAGCTGGTTTAGTTCTTAGTCTTATTTGGTCAAATCTAAACATCTTTTATCTAACTCCTGATGCAGAGTGGCGGAATCTCTTAAAAGAAATTAATTTAACAGGAAATATCCCCACAGAAGATATAGAAATTTTTCTTACAGCTAAGTTGGGCTTAACAGATTGTTTTGTCTCTTCTCATAGAGAACTAATTAAAGCGATCGCCGATTTTGAGTGTTTAACTCCAGATATTTCAACAAATATCTCAAATAAATATCTGTAAATACCAAAATACTAAATTTGATCAGTAAAATGAAGTTATGAGAGGTTGATTTTATGGTAGTTTCATCAGCTAATCCCCAATCTTTTGTCAAACTTATAGAATACTTAAATTGTGACGATATTGATAGCGACCGCTTATTAATTTCTACTGATATAACCTGGAATATTTATGAAAATTTATTAGATTATTTGGGGAATTCTCCTTATTTTAAAGTTATTTATGATCGAGGAACTTTACAAGTTATATCTCCTAGTAGTCGCCATGAGATTTACAAGAAAACGTTGGGGATGTTGGTAGAAAATTATTGTTTAGAAACAGGGATTTATTTCTATCCGTTAGGTTCTACAACTTTGAAATCTCAAGATAAATTCAAAGGTATTGAGCCAGAGCAATGTTATTGTATTGGTAGTAAAAAAGAGATTCCCGATTTAGCAATTGAAGTTGTTACTACTAGCGGGGGAATTCAAACTTTAGAAATTTATCAAGGTTTAGGAGTTTCTGAAGTTGGGTTTTGGCAAAATGGAAAGTTACAGGTTTTTTGCCTAGAAAATTGTGAGTATTTGCAGAAAAATAATAGTCAGTTATTACTAAATCTGGATTTAGATTTATTAGTTAGTTATCTAGATTGGGATGAACCTTTTGATGCTATTTGGGATTTTAAAGTAAAAATTAGAAGTAAGGAAGAAGAAAGAAGTAATAAATGTAGGTTGGGTTGAGGAACGTTTGCGGAGCATTTCCAACGGAAAAACCCAACAACAGAAGTCTAACAACAATCAAAGTTTTGTTGGGTTTCACTGTCGTTCTACCCAACCTACATTTCCAATTTCTACTTCTTTAATCATCCGATTCATTTTCTTTTTGTGGAACTGGAATAATATCTTGAATTGGCTTTACCCATCCTGGTAATCCATCTGGATATAACTTAGGATAAATAATCAGCAAAATAACGCCAATAATAGAAGAAATTAAGATGAAAATAATTTGCCCATTCTGCATCCAAGTCAAGAAATCTAAAAATCCAAATTTTTTCGGTTCCTCTATTTTTTGCTGAGGAGAATTTATAGTTGGACTGCCAATAACATCATTATCATTAAACTCTAAAAAATTCCTAATCTGCTCTTTATCTATTACATCATCAATTAAACTTAATACATTAACTGTATGATAAGGAGGTTTACCACATTCAGTGGTATATTTGTGATTGCTAATTCGTTCTTTTAATTCTCTAAAGTTGTAGAAGTAAGGATTCTGATTATTATTACAAGTCGCACAATTACAAGGAATTAATTTATTATATTTGAGTCGATCATTGTAAGAACTATGAATTTTATCTAACTCATAAGTCACAATAGTCATTAAATCCCGTTTTTCCTGCCCAGAAATCCTAATTTTTATTTCTCTCTTACCGTAATATTCAATTATTTCTGCTCTGGCTCGATTTTTCTTGAGAATAACTCCAGTTTTCCAAACATATTTTTGCTCATCAATATACTTGTGCATCGCTACAATAAACTGAGTAATTATTCCCTTGGGCATAAATTCGTAAGTGTAACGGAAAATCAAATTATTACTTTCATCCCAGTTATATCCTGGTTGATTTTCTGTTAGAAGTTGAGGTGCAATATAGGTTTGATAAATACCAGGAATTTTATAGCAAAGTTTAAATTTAATCATTAATTGGAGTAGTTCAGCGTGCATATTGGCATATTTATCTTCATGCCAAATATTGGTTAAATCATCCCTGGTAAACTTGCCAAGGTTATCCTGAACTTTTGGATTATCTAGAGCTTTATAAACTGCGGCTGTTCCCCATTCTGGTTTGAGAATAACTGTTTTATTTAACAACGGGTCATCTTGAAAATGAAGAAAAACTCCTAAGTCATGTAAGTAGCCACTTAATTGTAATTTATCTTCTCGTTTCTTAAAGCCATTCTCTTCACAAATAGATAAATATTCTCTCAAACTGATATAGTTACGACCATCTGTTTCTAATACTTCACGGACTTTTTTCCAAGTCTTAGGAAGGGCACTACCAATATGAGGTAAATTACTGATGTAATGTTGGATATCTGTTCTTATTTTTTCTAATCCTCGGTTAGTAGCAAGATTCGTAGCTAAAATTTCTTTGATATTAGAAAATTGACCTTGCAATGCCCGTTGATTAATTTCTCGCTTGCGGTTTTGCTTCTCGTTTTTGACAATTAATAAAGGGCTATTATCGCTCAATAATTCTACTACATTCAGCCAATAATAGAAATCTGTATCTTCTTTACGACTATCAGCAACAAGAATATATAATGAGCGTTTGGTCAGGAAAAATTGATGGGTAGTATGATAAATTTCTTGTCCGCCAAAATCCCAAATATTCATCTGAAAGTCATGTTGATTTGTTGTCTTGAAATTCCACTGATGAACTTCAATTCCTTTGGTTGTATCTTCATCCCGTAGTTGATAGTCTGGGTTTTTAATTTTATTAGCTAGAGTAGTTTTACCAGCTCCGGGTTCTCCAAGAATTAGTAATTTGGCTTCGTAGAGATAATCTGTTCCTTCTTTTTTTATTTGTTGGAAATACCTTCTAATTGCTTTTATTCCTTTGTTAGCAATTTCTATTGGTGGAGTTGCCAGGAGATTATATCTTAAGTCAAGCTGAGTTAAATTGGTGAGTTTAGTAATTGATTCCGGGATAGTTTTTAATTGATTATGTCTTAAATCAAGCTGAGTTAAATTGGTGAGTTTAGTGATTGATTCCGGGATGGTTTTTAATTGATTATTACTCAAAGTAAGCCAAGTTAAATTGGTGAGTTTAGTCATTGATTCTGGGATATTTATTAATTGATTATTACTCAAAATAAGCCAAGTTAAATTGGTGAGTTTACAGATTGATTCCGGGAGAGTTGTTAATTGATTATCTCTTAAATAAAGCCGAGTTAAATTGGTGAGTTTAGAGATTGATTCCGGGAGAGTTGTTAATTGATTACGATTTAAATTTAATACTTCTAACTGCTCTAACTCCCAAACTTCAGTAGGAATTTCAGTTAATTTTTCATCATCTCTGCTCGAATAATAATTACTTAAGTCTAACTCCTTAAGTTTGTTGTCTTTAGCAGCTTGTATTCTTTCTCGAAAACGTCGTGGTATCTGATTCTGCTTATTTCTTTTAGGAGAAGTCATAGCTCAATAAAATAATTTTTACAACTACTATAATACCTACAAATACAAATATTGATTCTCCGCAACCATCAAAACGTTCTTACTTCAACCAAACCTACAAAAAATTCTTATAAATACTTTGACTTCTCCCCGACTCCCCCATTCCCCTACTTGCCTAACTTTCAGGAAGCTTGTCTTTTTGTTGTTTATTCTCTAAAATATCTAAAAGATGCTGGTTTTCTATTTTTAAAGCACGAATTGCAGCTTCATCATCTGCAATTTCTTCCCAATCCTTTGCAATAGATTGAAAGGTTTGTTCTCGTTCTTCTCCTCTTTCCGTCCTCTTATTTGCTAAAGCTACCAGAATACGAAGAGTCTGATTTTGTATTTCTAAGCAATCTGTTATTGTCATAATTTTTTCTCCGTTACTTTTTCAGAGCATAGAATAACTATTTATCCCTAAAGATTATCATATCAAATTCAGCTATTATCTGGTAAAATTTTAATTGATAACTTCCTGAAAAATCAAAATTTTTATTATGACAACCGAACAAAAAATCGCTAATTTATTTCAAATGACAGATGAAGTTTGGGCACGTCACGCTAATCCCTGGAGTGGATTAACTCGATTTCCCATATTACCCTTAATTATTGTTTCTATTTGGAGTCGAATTTGGATTAATTGGTGGTGTCTAATTCCCATTATTATTGCCATGATCTGGACTTGGATAAATCCGCGAATTTTTCCCAAACCAACATCAACAAATAATTGGTTTTCCAAAGCAGTATTCGGAGAAAGAGTCTGGTTAAACCGTCAAAAAATAGAAATTCCCAAACATCATCAACCCATGATTAATATTCTGAATCTAATTTCCTTTGTTGGTTTACCATTTTGTATTTGGGGATTAATTCAATTGAATATTTGGCCGACTTTATTAGGAATTATTCTGGTACTTTTAGGTAAAATGTGGTTTCTCGATCGCATGGTTTGGTTATACGAAGAAATGAAAGATAATAACTCTGAATATCGGAGTTGGTTGTATTAGAAACTAGCTAAGAAACAAGCTAAGTAAATTTCACTTAATGACACATATTCTATTATTAGTTATGCGTTACATTATTGGGGGGCGGGTTTATCTAACTTTAGGTGAAACCTCGTTAATTTAACAGAGAAACCCGCCCCTACTATTGCACTATTTAAGCTTGACACGGCAATAGGGTGTCTTAGGTAATGCTGCAGGGCACTTTAATTATTAGACTTTATGATTAGCGGTGTTTTATATCATGTCCGGATAATTAGTGATAAAAAAACTTTCTTCTTTTTATACCTTTCTTTCTCCTTTCTTCCCTCCTGACTCCTGTCTCCTGACTCCTGACTCCTCCCTCATTTATTTATAACTATTCAACCGGACATGATATTACACTTCGTTATAGTAGGGTCTACATTTTTTAAGTGAGATATCTAATACAAACCCGATTTCTGGTTTTTTAACTATCTGATTTATTTTCTTTTTCTGGAACTGGAATTATCTCTTGAATTGGCACCCATTCTGGTAATCCGTCTGGATATAACTTAGGATAAATAATCAGCAAAGTAACCCCAATAATAGAAGAAATTAAGATGAAAATAATTTGCCCATTCTGCATCCAAGTCAAGAAATCTAAAAATCCCAATTTTTGGGGTTTCTCTATTTCTTGGAAATACTCTCTAATTACTTCTATCCCTTTTTTAGCAATTTCTATTGGTGGAGTTTCCAGGGGATTATCTATTAAATTAAGCTCAGTTAAATTGGTGAGTTCAACTATCGATTCCGGGATGATTTTTAATTGATTACCACTTAAATCAAGCACAGTTAAATTGGTGAGTTTAATGATTGAGTTATTGAAAAACTTTAATTCATTATTTCTTAAATTAAGCTCAGTTAAATTGCTTAGTTTGGCGATCGATTCCGGAATAGTTTTTAATTGATTTTCTCTTAAATTAAGCTTAGTTAAATTGGTAAGTTTAGTAATTGAATTCGGGATAGTTTTTAATTGATTAATACTTAAAGATAGCCAAGTTAAATTGGTAAGATTAGCGATTGATTCCGGGATAGATGTTAATTGATTACTACTTAAATCAAGCCAAGTTAAATTGGTAAGTTGAGTAATTAATTTCGGGATAAATTTTAATTGATTAATACTCAAATTAAGCTCGGATAAATTGGTAAGATTAACGATTGAATCCGGGATAGATGTTAATTGATTAAAACTTAAATCAAGCACGGTTAAATTGGTAAATTCAGCCATTGATTCCGGGATAAAATTTAATTGATTGCTACTCAAAAAAAGCTGTCTTAAATTCGCAAGATTAGTGATTGAATCCGGGAGATTTTTTGATTGATTACTACTTAAATCAAGCCAAGTTAAATTAATTAGTTTCGTGATTGATTCCGGAATAGTTCTTAAGTGATTATCTCTTAAATTAAGCCAAGTTAGATTTGTAAGTTTAACGATCGAGTCCAAAATAGTTTTTAATTGATTAAAACTCAAATTAAGCTTAGTTAAATTGGTAAGATTAGCGATTGATTCCGGGATATCTGTTAATTGATTAAAACTTAAATTAAGTTCAGATAAATTGGTAAGCTTAGTGATTGATTCCGGGATATCTGTTAATTGATTAAAACTTAAATCAAGCACAGTTAAATTCGTTAGTTTAACTATCGATTCTGGGATAAATGTTAATTGATTAAAACTTAAATCAAGCACAGTTAAATTCGTTAGTTTAACTATCGATTCTGGGATAAATGTTAATTGATTGTAATTTAAATCAAGCCTAGTTAAATTGGTGAGTTTAACTATTGATTCCGGGATATTTGTTAATTGATTACCTCTTAAATTTAATACTTCTAGCTGCTCTAACCCCCAAACCTCACTAGGAATTTCAGTTAATTTTTCATCGCTATTCAAATTATTACTTAAGTCTAACTCCTTAAGTTTGTTGTCTTTAGCAGCTTGTATTTTTTCTTGAAAAATTTGTGGTAAACGTTTTGTTGTCATAATTTTTTATCCCTTACTTTACTTAGAGGAGAGAATAACTATTTTTTTTACTAAAGATTATTATATCAAATTCAGCTATTATCTGGTAACTTTTTAATTGATAATTTTCTTAAAGATACAAAAATTATTATGACAACCGAACAAAAAATCCCTAACTTCTTTCAAATCACAGATGAAGTTTAGGCCAATCATCCTAATCCCTGGAGTGTATTAACTAGATTTCCCATATTACCCTTAATTGTTGTTTCTATTTGAAGTCGAACTTGGGTTAATTGGTGGTGTCTAATTCCCTTTATTATTCTGATTCTTTGGACCTGGATAAATCCGCAAACTTACCCAAAACCTACCTAAAAAATAATTGGTTTTCTAAAGCAGTCTTAGGAGAAAGAGTCTGCTTAAACCGTCAAAATATTGAAATTCCCAAACATCATCAACCGATGATTAATATTCTTAATTTCATTTCTTTTGTGGGTTTACCATTTTGTATTTGGGGATTAATTCAATTGAATATTTGGCCGACATTATCAGGAGTTATTCTGGTCATTTTAGGTAAAATGTGGTTTCTTGATCGCATGATTTGGTTATACGAAGAAATGAAAGATAATAATTCTGAATATCGGAGTTGGTTGTAATGGCAGAGGAAACCTTGGGGAATTATATCATGTCCGGTTGAATAGTTATAAATAAAAATGGAGGAGTAATGAGTTATGAGTTATGAGTTATGAGTTATGAGGGAAGAGGAGGGAATTTTAAGCTATAAATGAAGAGAAAGTTTTTTTATCACGCTCTGATCCGGACATGATATTATTGGCTTTTTAGTGGTAATTATTTCTCAATTTTTGATTTATACAGTTTTTCTAGATTATTTTGCTTTTACCCAACAACAGCAAGAAACTATTTATGGTTTATTAGGAACAGAAGTAATTTTACTGTCAGTATTTGTAGTTTTATTATTGTGGAGAAAGTAGTCATAGGTTAAGAATTTAGAATTCAAAATTATGAATTTAGAACATCCTCTGGTAATATATAGAATTGTAATTTAAAGTTGACTGTGCAAAGGACACAGAAAAAAATGAGGAAAAAATAGGGTCTCAACTCTCTCCTTTTATGGGAAAAAAAAGTAAATTTCAGTATTTCAAATCTCCCTATTGCATGAGATACTGATAACTGATAAATGATAACTAATAACTAATAACTGAAATGACTGAATCTCAAACCGGAAGAATGTTACTTTCTCACAATTTTGAACTTTCAGAAAATACACTACCTGAATTAAACCGTGCCGAATTTGCTCAAGTATTTATCGATGGTTTAAGCAAATATCCAGCGCTCAAATGTCGGCAATTAAATCATCCCCATTGGGTGGTAGAAGTTTTATTTGAAACTCAGGTTTTTGCTCCGCATCAAGTTGGTGAAAAATGCGCTCAAGCATTAATAGAAAAACGGATAACTCAAAAAAATGGCAAGGATTTAATTGTTGATGTATTGATTCTAGGAGGTTTGAAAAAAACTCCTCCATTGAGTGATTCTCCTGATACTCTCCAATCAGGAGAATGGGGTATTGATGTGGTAGAAACTCATGCAGCAGAAACTTTTCTCAATACTCTCGAGTGGGATGAAAAAACAGCCGGTAAAACAATTGAAAATATTTTCAAAGTAGAAATGAAAAATATTCTTGCCTAACTCATTTAGATAATCATTTGTCAAAAAAAATGTAGGGGTTTGGTCTCCTTTCCCCAACCTCATATCGGATAATGAAAAATATTCTTGCCTAACTCATTTAGATAATCATTTGTCAAAAAAAATGTAGGGGTTTGGTCTCCAAACCCAGGCTAATATCGGATGGGAAAACCAAATTTTGTAGAAATGAAAAATCTTCTTACCTAACTCATTTAGATAATGATTTGTCAAAAAAATGTAGGGGTTTGGTCTCCTTTACCCAACCTAATATCGGATGGGAAAACCAAATTTTGTAGAAATGAAAAATCTTCTTGCCTAACTCATTTAGATAATGATTTGTCAAAAAAAATGTAGGGGTTTGGTCTCCTTTACCCAACCTAATATCGGATGGGAAAACCAAATTTTGTAGAAATGAAAAATCTTCTTGCCTAACTCATTTAGATAATGATTTGTCAAAAAAATGTAGGGGTTTGGTATCCTTTCCCCAACCTAATATCGGATTGAGAAACCAAATTTTGTAGAAATGAAAAATATTTTTGCCTAACTTATTTAGATAATGATTTGTGAAAAAAAATGTAGGGGTTTGGTCTCCAAACCCAGGCTAATATCGGATTGAGAAACCAAATTTTGTAGAAATGAAAAATCTTCTTGCCTAACTCATTTAGATAATGATTTGTCAAAAAAAATGTAGGGGTTTGGTCTCCTTTCCCCAACCTCATATCGGATAATGAAAAATCTTCTTGCCTAACTCATTTAGATAATCATTTGTCAAAAAAAATGTAGGGGTTTGGTCTCCAAATCCAACCTAATATCGGATTGGAAAACCAAATTTTGTAGAAATGAAAAATCTTCTTGCCTAACTCATTTAGATAATGATTTGTCAAAAAAAATGTAGGGGTTTGGTTTCCAAACCC
>NZ_JAAHHT010000100.1:21030-31165 GCF_010672085.1 Okeania sp. SIO3I5 | reverse complement strand
TCGGCAGATCGTAAAGTAGTCCCAAACGCTATTAGCAATGGGATAGAGGGTGTTGTAGTTCATCCAAGATTAATTAATTTGGTCTGAACTGAATATTAGAATATTTTTCTATATATTTAGAAACTATTGGTAGATAACAAATAAAAATTTAATTAAAGGAGTTGGCTTCGTGGTAGAACCATTACTTTCTGGAATCGTACTAGGTCTAATCCTCGTAACATTGGCAGGACTATTTTTTGCAGCCTACCAACAATATAGACGAGGCAACCAATTAAATATCGACTAATATTATCTATATATTAGATATTTAGTCCTGAAGAGGACGAAAAAAAGTCAAAGCTGTATTGCCGTAAACTTTCTGCCGACAAATTTCTAAGGTGGGAACCAATTTAATTGGCCATCTTTCGGGACTATGTTCCACTGCTAACTCGCTGGTTGGTGCTAAAAGTTGATATTGAGCGATCGCCTCTAATACTGGTTGATACAAGTCACTAGCATAAGGGGGGTCAAAATAAATCAAATCAAACTGCTGCCCTACCAGCACTTTTAACCGTTTCAATACATCTCCCCGCAACACTTGAAATTCCTGAGATGAGCTGGCCACTAATTGCCAATTTTGGCGGATTACAGCACAAGCAGGGCCATATTGTTCGATAGCGATCGCTAAGGATGCTCCTCTACATAAAGCTTCCGCACCCATCGAACCCACACCAGCACATATATCCAGCCATCGACATCCATCTATATGATTTTGCCAAATATTAAAGACAGCTTCTCGCACCTTTGCCAAAGTTGGACGAGTTGCCATTCCTGGTAAAGTTTTTAGTTGACGATTACCATATATTCTTAAATTCATCGCTACGCGCAAGTCAAAATTCAAAATTCAAAATTCAAAAGTTCTCCCTAACTTAGTTTGAGCATTTATAAATGTCCTAACCTTTGCTTCGACTGCTATATAATCGTTCAAAAAGGAATTATGGGAAAACGCTATATATAGAGATTGGAAACTATAGTGCCACACTACATTTATAGTTTAAGGTTTTTAGTTCCATGAAGTAGGCGATCGAACTTTACTGCACTTAAATTCAAACAAAATAATTCTATCTGTTTCAAGGACAAATCATATTTCTCACCAGTTGCTAATATGATCAAGGGCTATATATTTTGACTTGGACTGAATATAGCGCTACACACAAGTCAGAAGACCGAATTTAATTATTAATTATTAATTATTATCTAGTTAGCTAAAGCCAAATTTTTAGGAATAACTTTACTAACAAAATTTGACAAAATTTGTAACCCAATAGTGGAAGATTTTTCTGGGTGAAATTGTACTGCCATTAAATTATCTTTTCCTACTGCTGCGGTAACAGTTTGATTACCGTGAGTAACGGTTGCTGCTGTAACTTGAGAGTCTGTAGGATCAACATAATAAGAATGAACAAAATATACCCAGGGTTGAGAACCTATTTCACTCCATAAAAGATGTTTTGGCTGAGTAAATTGTAGTTGATTCCAACCCATTTGTGGAATTGTTAGACTAGGTTCAGATTTAAACCGACGTACTTTTCCAGCAAGTATTCCTAAACCTGCTTCTTTACCTTCTTCGCTACTTTCAAATAATATTTGTAAGCCTAAACATATACCTAAAAATGGTTTGCCAGAGGCAATAATTTGTTTAATAGGCGTTTCTAAGTTCCGTGTTCTTAAATGTTGTACTGCTGGATCGAAAGACCCTACTCCTGGTAAAATAACTGCATCAGCTTGTTCTATTTCTATGGTCGAATCTGTAATTTTTGGGGTTGCTCCTGCTTTTTCTAAACCTTTACAAACGGAGTGCAAGTTACCCATATCATAATCTATAACTGCAATGGTTGGCATTAATTTATTTTCCTTGTTTTGTGTTTGTTAGGTTGTCAGCATTTAGCTATTAGCTATCAGCTATTAGGTGAACATAAATAAACGCAATTTATGTTTCCCTCTTTCCTATTCCCTATTCTCTTCTAAGAGGAATTAGTCTCCCTCGATAATTAAAAATTATGAGTTATAAATAAAAAGGTCATTAGCTAAATGCCTACGTTAACTTTAATATTATAGTCAATAATTTAGAATTATTTCCAGGATTGACATTTTTTTTATTTTGTCTGAGTTTGAAGCATGAAAATTAAAGTTTTACTGACATCTTTTGATATTTGGAAACCAGAACATACATCTAATTCTTCTGATGATTTATTTGGTCTGATATCTCCTCAAAAATTAACTGATTATTCTCTAAGTTTGGTCAGAAAGTTGCCTGTTGATTCGGAAGTTGCTCCAGAAATTGTGATTTCTCAAATCGAAAAATTTCAGCCTGATGTAATTGTTTGTTCTGGCATGGCAGAAAAACGGGAAATTCTGACAATAGAATCTCAAGCAAATAGTGGAGAAAAGGTGATTAAAACTTCTGTTGATTTGTCAAAGTTGGTGGTTGGTTTAGATGGAACTGAGATTAGTAATGATGCTGGAAAATTTGTCTGTGAAGATTTATATTATTCGGTTTTAAAGTATCTTGATAAAGGTTGTTTAAAAAGTAAGTGCATTTTTGTTCATGTACCTATATTGACGGCAGTTAATAGGGATGTAATTGTGGGAGATTTTCAGAAGATTTTGTCAAAAATATCTTCTTTTTAAAAGATTTTTAAATTCAATTATTAAGTATCTAATTTTAAATCACCAATAGCTAGTTAATTTGATTATTGATTATTGAGATATTGGTGATCGATAGTTTCTCAGTTACTCAGTCAAATTATTAGTTAGTTAATTTCCGGCTAAATTTTCCTTAAAGTTAGTCCGATTTAAAAGATTTATATTTTTGGGGATTTACTCTGAGTTTGAACCATGAAAATCAAAAGTTTACTCACATCGTTTGATATTTGGGAAATAGAACTGAGATTAATAATAATGCCAGAAAGTTGTCTATTATTAACGGCAGTTAAGAGGGATGTAATTGTGGGAGATTTTCTGAAAATTTTGTCAAAAATATCTGATTTTTAAAAGCTTTTGGAATTCAGTTATTAAGTATCTAATTTTAAATCACCAATAGCTAGTTAATTTGATTATTGATTATTTAGATATTGATGAGCGATCGCTTATCACTTACTCAGTCAAGTTAATAGGGATATAATTGTGAAATATTTTCTGAAGATATTTTTGACAATATCTTGGTAAAAATTTTCGGTATTTAGTTGCTAAGTATCAGTAAATATCTGATTTTTGAGCGCCGATAGCTAGTTAATTTGATGATTGATTATGAGATGTTGATGAGCGATCATTTTTCACTTGCTGAGTCAAATTATTAGTTAATTAATTTCTGGCTAAATTTTCCTCAAATTTAGTCTGATTTAAAAGATTTATATTTTTTTTGATTTACTCTGAGTTTGAACCATGAAAAGTAAAGTTTTACTGACATCTTTTGATATTTGGAAACCTGAACATACATCTAATTCTTCTGATGATTTATTGGGTCTGATATCTCCTCAAAAATTAAGTTATTATTCTCTAATTTGGCTCAGAAAGTTGCCTGTTGATTCGGAAGTTGTTCCAGAAATTATGATTTCTCAAATCAAAAAATTTCAGCCTGATGTAATTGTTTGTTGTGGGATGGCAGAAAAACGGGAAATTCTGACAATAGAATCTCAAGCAAATAGTGGAGAAAAGGTGATGAAAACTTCTGTTGATTTGTCAAAATTGGTGGTTGGTTTAGATGGAACTTAGCTTAGTAATGAGGCCGGAAAATTTGTCTGTGAAGATTTATATTATTCGGTTTTAAAGTATCTTGATGAAGGTTGTTTAAACAGTAAGTGCATTTTTGTTCATGTACCTATATTAACGGCAGTTCATAGGGATTTAATTGTGGGAGATTTTCTGAAAATTTTGTCAAAAATATCTTCTTAAAAGTTTTTAGTATTCAGTTATTAAGTATCAGTAAATATCTGATTTTTGAGCGCCGATAGCTAGTTAATTTGATTATTGATTATTAAATGTTGATGAGCGATCGCTTCTCACTAAGTATGATTTTTACTCTACCAATTTTTATGTAAAAATATGTGGTAATATAAATATTATCGAAAGTTACACCTTGACAGTATTGTTTTGAGTAGCTAATATTTAAGGCAGAGACAAAAAAATAGCTGTTACAACATAATAAATGTTGATGGTTGTCCAAGTCTCTCGGAAATTCTAGTTCTGGCTTACTGTGTTGTAAGCCTATTTGGCTAGATATATAGTTAGAGTTCTGTAAGTAATTAAACTTGAAAGAACTATGTAGCAAGAGTTTTAGCTCTTAAAAATTCCAGATGCTAAAAACCTTGACTGACAAACCTTTTAATGACTAATTGACCAGTCACTCTAATTATATCTAGCCAACTGGGCTTAGTACACAGCAGGCCAGAAACAGAATTTCCGAGTCTTGGACTGCGGATCGGCAAATATCATGGCTTAGAGCATTATATAGAAAATCTGGAAATAATCCAGATTAAAGATTGCTATTGCAAGTTTAAGAATAAAGAAGTGGCGTTGTTATCTACTGCTAAAACTCTATTTCTTAGAATTTGTGTTAAGTGGTAATTATTCTATAAATGCTTAAAGTTTTTGCTGAAAACAGAATGTTTTGACTCTCTAAAATTGATTTAGAAGGAGTCATCAATTATGCCGAAAAATAAAGCTACCATAGCTGTTTATGTAGACATTCAAAATGTCAGTTCATTTCCTAAATACGCTAATGATTTTGTGAATTTTGCTAAGTCTCTAGGTGATTTGATTATTTGAAAAGTTTACTATAATTCACACTGTCAAGACCAAGTTAATACTGTGAAAACACTTGAACCTCTTGATTGTCATTTTAAAGATGTTCCTTGTCCTCTAAAAAACAGTGCTGATGATCGATTAATATCAGACTTAATTAAAGATATTGCAGGAAATGACTCCCCAGAGAAAATTATTATTGTATCAGGAGATGGAGATTTTCAAAGTATAGTTAGCATCCTGAAAGAATTGGAAAAATATGTGATAGTTATAGCCCTATATGGAAAAGTAAAGCAACAACTCAAGGAGTCAGCAAACGAGTTCTATTTCTTAGATGAAATACCTCAATCAGGAAAACTAAAAAATCTAACTGAGACAGCTTCATCTTCAACTAAACTTGATTGGGATGATGCTGTAAATTGTGTTTTAGATTGTATTAAAACTGTGGAAAACAAACCTACAACATTAAGTTATCTTGGCAGAATGATGCGGCAGAGCGATTTGTTTCCTAAAGGATGTAAAAAATTTCCTTCTATTTCTAAATCTGATGGGAAAACTTTTCCAAAGCTTGGGGATTTTGTTAAAGCTCTAGCTCAAGAAGGTTTAGTAGTGATGAAAAACGATAAAATATTCATACCTGAAGCCTAAAAAGTTACAATATTAATCTAACAATAACTGTCAATCCAGTTTTTCCTTAAAACTCGATTGACAGTTTTTAATTCAACCATAATTAAATAAGGAGAAAAAATGCACGAACTTCTCATATTTCGTGATGAGAAACTTTTACGTCGCGCCCTGACTCACCGTTCCTATGTTTACGAAAACCCAGGAGGAATAGAAGATAACGAACGTCTAGAATTTCTCGGCGATGCTATATTAACCTTTCTTAGTGGTGAATATCTTTATAAACTTCTGCCAGAAATGGCAGAAGATCAAATGACTCGTAGAAGAGCAGCATTAGTAGATGAAAAACAACTAGCAAAATTTGCCCTTGAAGTTGGTTTAGACTTTAGAATGCGACTTGGTAAAGGTGCCATACAAGAGGGTGGTTTCCAAAATCCTAATTTACTTAGTAGTACCTTTGAAGCAATAGTTGGAGCTTATTATTTAGACAAAGATTCAAATCTTGAAATGGTTCGTCCTCTTGTTGAAAAGTTATTTAATTCTGTTCCTGATGATGTTGTTGAATCTCGTTCTAACGTAGACTCTAAAAATTTATTTCAACAGTGGGTACAAAAAAATTTGAAAACACAACCTCCTAAATATAAAACAGTAAAAGCTGATGGAACGGAGCATAATCCACAGTTTATTTCTAAGGTATTTGTTGATGATACAATATATGGAGAAGGTAGTGGTCGTAGTAAGAAAGACGCTGAAAAAAAGGCAGCAGAAAATGCAATAAGTAGAGTCAAAAAACTAGGGCTAGTTTAATCTGCTTACCTTAGTATAACTTTAATTTTTTTATATTTTTTACATACTTTTTGATATATATTTGATAATACTAAAAAACAAAAATTGAGTATAATAGTTATGTAAAAATATATAAATTTGAGGTAGTGGTGTAAAAGTAGTGATTTTTGCAGTTAGACTCTTGAAAGTAAAAGGGGTTGACTTATAAATTTCACTACATTTACAGGACTATCAAATTTAAGAATAAAAATGACTAATAAATTACCAGAATTTAAAAATCCAGAACTTCTCAAACAAGCTCTAACTCACCGTTCCTATTTAAACGAAAATTCTGGAGAAGAAGATAACGAAAGTCTGGAATTTCTAGGAGATGCTGTACTAGGTTTCTTAGTAGGAGAATTACTATATAAAAGATACAAAGAAGATCGGAATTTCCAACCTAAAGAACTTACTCGCCTCCGTTCACTTTTAGTATATGAAAAACAATTAGCAAAATTTGCCGTTCAGTTAGGAATTGGTGAAAAAATGCGCTTAGGTAAAGGTGCGGAAAAAGATGGCGGTAGACAAAATCCAGCTTTACTTAGCGATACTTTTGAAGCAATAATTGGAGCTTATTTTCTCGACTCGACTTTGACAAAACTTAGACCTTTTATCAAGAGACTTTTTCAACCTGTTGCAGATGATATAATTTTTCCTGATTCTGAGGATAATTCACCACCTAACGATCTAGTAGATACTAAGGGTAAATTTCAACAGTGGGCATTGGAAAAATTTAGAGAAAATCCTAAATATGAATCTAATGATGGGGAGGGTCCCGACCATGCTAAAATATTCACTGCTGAAGTTAGAGTTAGGGGAAAGTTATATGGTGTTGGTAAAGGGCATCGCAAACAAGAAGCTGAAAAACGGGCAGCGGAAAAAGCTCTAAAAAAGGTAGGATTAATTTGAGGAAGAAGGAAGAAGTAAGAATTAATTAAGCTTTTTTCTACTCTCCGAAACTTTATAGTAAGGAAATTTTGATTTGAAAAAAAGCTGATGAAAAAAACTGTAGGGGTTTGCTCTCTAAACCCAAGTAAAAATCGGATTGGGAGACCAAACCTTTACGATAAAATATTACAACCTATTTAAGATTGCTATATCTGAATACTAATGGCTATGATAATTTTTGACTTTTAAGTTTTGACTAAAAATAACCAAGTCAACATGAATAATTAATAATTAATAATTACCTTTTGTTAAAACCGAGAGATAGAAATCAAGTACGGAAATCTCCTAACACTTTTTTCTTCCAACTGAAAAAACTGATAATTGATAACTGATATTAGCTCTGTCGGTCTAGTAGGTACTAATAACTGAAAAAGCTGATAACTGAAAAAGCTGATAACTGAAAAAGCTGATAACTGATAACTGAAATGGATCGCCCACGCTCCCGCAAAGAACTATATGCTCGTATTCGCGAAATAGGCCGCGAAGAATTTATCTTGGAAGAGATGGTTCGCTATGGGTTTTGGCCCGAAGGTGAACAAATGCCCCAAGACCCTACCGATGAAATTGAGCGTCGTGGGGAACTAGAAAAACAACTCCGAAAACTCCGCCAAGAAAATGCTCGCCTTTCCAGTGAAAAGAAACTGCGTCAAGAAGCTTACAAACAAAGATTAGCTGAGTCTCGTCGTAAACAACAAGAAACTAAAGAACGTCGGGAGCGAGAAAGACAAGAACGCGCCGAAGCTTGGCAAGAACAAAAAGAAAATGACATTATTTATCTAGGGGAAGGGGTATCTGGAGGACTTAATAATATTGATGGGAATATTTCCCGTCTCGAAAATAACAACCTGCCTATCCTCAATACTGCCCAAGAAATAGCTACTGCTATGGATATTACTGTAGGAGAGCTTCGGTTTCTGGCATTTTCTCGCCCTACTTCTACAGTTTCCCACTACATCCGATTCAAAATTCCTAAAAAAACAGGGGGGGAAAGGCAAATATCTGCTCCAATGCCACGTCTGAAAAATGTTCAAACTTGGATACTTGATAATATTCTCTGTAATATTCCGCTCCATGAAGCAGCACATGGTTTTCGCGCCGGACATTCTATCTTGACTAATGCCGAACCTCATGTCGCTGCAGATGTGATTATCAATTTTGACCTGAAAAATTTTTTCCCCTCTATTTCTTATAAACGAGTCAAAGGGTTATTTTTTTCATTGGGTTATTCTGAAACTGCTGCTACTATTTTTGCCCTCCTCTGCACCGAACCAGATGTGGCAGAAGTAGAGTTAGATGGACAAACTTATTATGTAGCTCAGAGCGAACGCCACTTACCTCAAGGTTCTCCTGCTAGTCCGGCAATTACTAATATAATGTGTCGTCGTTTGGATAAACGTCTGAGTGAAATGGCAACGAAACTTGGTTTTGTCTATACTCGTTATGCTGATGACTTAACTTTTTCTGGTTCGGGAGATAATCTCCGACACATTTGTAATATTTTCCGACGTACTGAGTCTATTGTCAGCCATGAAGGATTTACCGTGAATGAGGAAAAGACGAGAATTATTCGGCGCAAGTCTAGTCAACTTGAGGTTACTGGTATTGTGGTGAATGAATTTCCGACTATTTCTCGGAAAGAGTTGAAGAAGTTTCGGGCAACTTTGTATCAGATAGAAAAAGATGGACTCCAAGGGAAGAAGTGGGGTAATACTAATGATGTGATATCTGCAATAGAGGGTTTTGCTAATTTTGTAGCAATGGTAAACCCAGAAAAAGGTGGGGAGTTAGTGACGCTGGTGAAAGAAATTAAACAAAAATATGGCGGTAGAAGCAGGGGAGTAGGGGAGTAGGGAAGTAGGAGAGCGTTGCATATTTGTGGGAAATTAGTGGGTGTGGGAAGTGTGGGAAGTGTGGGAGGAATTATAGTTTTAGAGAAAGAGGAAGTACAAAGATTCATCCCTAGGTTTCAGCAACACCAGTAGGAGAAAAGTAAATGTAAGAATAATTAGGTTTGCTGAAAAAACCAAGTGTGGAGATTGTGGAGAAATCGAATCTTGTCTGCTCAAAATGGTAACTTTTTGCAGCTCGCTTGGACTGAAAAGCTAGCACTTTTTTTATCTAAAAAGACGCTTACCTTTATATGTCAATGCTTTGAAAGTTAATCAGCAAGTCCTAATTAACACGCTGTTGGTTAATACAGCGCTTTTCAGTTGAGTAGACCACAGTAGGGACGTTCCATGGAATGTCTCTACTGGGTTTTGGTTGTGACGATGTGGTTCATCAAGAAAGAAAAGCGCTGTAATCAAAAAGGTTAAAACCTACATTCCGCTATATAGGAGATGAAAATGATACATAATATTCAAGATATAGAAAATATTAATTCTGTCTATTCTGAAAAGTTAGTAGGAGTAGGTATTACTAATATTGAAGAACTATTAGAAAAATGTTCTTCTTTAGCAGGAATAGAAGAATTAGAAGAAACTACTGGTATAGAAAAAGACCTGATTATTAAGTGGGTTAATATGGCTGGTTTATTACAAATTAAAGGTATAAAGAAGGAATATTTTTCTCTATTATCAGCTCTAGGAATAGATACAATTTCCAAATTAAAAGATCGGTTTCCTGAAACACTTCATTCCCAGATGATCAAAGTTAATCGTCAACAAAACTTAGTGCAAAGTTTACCTAGTCTAAGTATGGTGAGAAGTTGGGTTTCTCAAGCAATAAATATTCAAAGACAAACTGCCCATAACAATATCCCAACTACTAAATTACCCCAGAAAAAATGGTCTTTAGATTGGTCTGATTAAGAAAAAATTGAAAGAGAATAAAAAACTTATGTTTGCCACTTTTAAATAGAATTATCTGTCAAAATTTTCTATTGCATAATCCTGAGATTAGACTACAAATAATTAATACCAAATTCCAACAAGGTTCTGATAGTAAAAAAGGGAGT
>NZ_JAAHHT010000100.1:0-21020 GCF_010672085.1 Okeania sp. SIO3I5 | reverse complement strand
AAAAAACTTATGTTTGCCACTTTTAAATAGAATTATCTGTCAAAATTTTCTATTGCATAATCCTGAGATTAGACTACAAATAATTAATACCAAATTCCAACAAGGTTCTGATAGTAAAAAAGGGAGTAGGTAGAAACGTTGCATGGTTGCCATAACAATATCCCAACTACTAAATTACCCCAGAAAAAATGGTCTTTAGATTGGTCTGATTAAGAAAAAATTGAAAGAGAATAAAAAACTTATGTTTGCCACTTTTAAAGAGAATTATCTGTCAAAATTTTCCATTGCATAATCCTGAGATTAGACTACAAATAATTAATACTAAATTCCAACAAAGTTCTGACAGTAAAAAAGGGAGTAGGTAGAAACGTTGCATGGTTGCCATAACAATATCCCAACTAC
The DNA here is from genome assembly GCF_010672085.1 of Okeania sp. SIO3I5. Classification (GTDB taxonomy): domain Bacteria; phylum Cyanobacteriota; class Cyanobacteriia; order Cyanobacteriales; family Microcoleaceae; genus Trichodesmium. The sequence goes on along the minus strand of NZ_JAAHHT010000100.1, from coordinate 20,618 downwards.
TAAATTACCCCAGAAAAAATGGTCTTTAGATTGGTCTGATTAAGAAAAAATTGAAAGAGAATAAAAAAACTTATGTTTGCCACTTTTAAAGAGAATTATCTGTCAAAATTTTCTCTTGCATAATTCTGACATTAGACTACAAATAATTAATACCAAATTCCAACAAAGTTCTGACAGTAAAAAAGGGAGTAGGTAGAAACGTTGCATGGTTGCCATAACAATATCCCAACTACTAAATTACCCCAGAAAAAATGGTCTTTAGATTGGTCTGATTAAGAAAAAATTGAAAGAGAATAAAAAACTTATGTTTGCCACTTTTAAATAGAATTATCTGTCAAAATTTTCCATTGCATAATCCTGAGATTTGGGTTTAAAGGCATAAGGCAGAAGCTTTGTAGTCTACCTTTGCGAAAACCGCTGTAATAATTATAGCGCTAGGGAATAGGGAATAGGGAATAGGGAATAGGCAATAGTAAACTGTCAAAGGGTTTTAGGATTTAGAAATTTCCTAATCTTTGCTTCAACTGCTATAATAATTATTAATTAAATAATTCACCTTTAAAGCCTCCCCTTGAAAGGTGAAGAAGCGGTCGTTAACGCAGTTTCCCGAAGGGTGGGATGGATGGATTACCTAACCATATCCAATCTCCCTTTAAGAAATAATTTTTTTTCCTTCTTGGTAAATCATCTCCCTAAAAGAGAGAGATAATTGTTAATTGTTAATTGTTAATTGTTAATTGTTAATTGCTGAATGTAACTATATATGCCTGAATTAAGTATTATTCTTAACTGTATTTTCACGAAGAAATGTCAGGCTTTTTAAATACTAAAAAATGTTGTTGTGGTAAAAAATCTCTAGTTTCTTGCCAAACCAAACCCACAGCTTTCATTTCTTTTTTAACCTGTTTTTCACTCATCTTGTGTAAACCCTTAATCATAATCATTGGATTTTCTCTCCTATATTCCAATAAAACTACTCGCCCACCAGGTTTCAATCCCTCAACTATTCCTAACATCATTTCTCGTGGATATTCAAATTCGTGATAAGCATCAACTAACAAAACAATATCAACGCTAGATGGGGGTAAATTTGGGTTATCAATATTCCCTAAAATTGTTTCAACATTAGTAATATTTTCCTCTTTATTAACAAAATTAATTAACTCTAACATTTCTGGTTGTATATCTACTGCCAGTACCTTTCCCTCGGGAACTAAAGGACTAATTCTAAAAGTAAAATAGCCAGTACCAGCACCAATATCTGCAACAACATCTGTAGGTTTTAAATCAAGATTATCAATAGCATTTTCAGGTTTTTCTTGATAGCTTCTACTAGCTCTTTCTAGCCATCTAGCACCTTCATGTCCCATTACTTTAGCAATTTCTCGACCTAGATAAAATTTCCCAATACCTTCGGGATTATGGATATTTCTATATTGGTAAATTATATCTGAATTGGCAACTATATCACTGTTGATGCTGCAAGAATTCATGCCTAAAATTAAGATAAATAAAGATAAAATTATTCCTATATTTTGTAGAGATTTTAGAAATTTTTTAGTCATGTTAAGTACCTAGTAGTTTCAGTTATCAGTTATTATTATATCCAGTAATAGGGAAGCAAGAAAATCCGAAATTTTATTTTTCTTTGTTGATTGGATATGGCGAGGATACCTATCCATCCCCCGACCGTTTTTTATCTCCTTGTAAAACGACAGTACGCGGTTCAGCTAAGGGGAGGTTTGAGAGTTTTATTGGTCATAAATAAAGTTAATTTTCAAGAAGAAAATTCTGTAGGGGTTTGGTCATAAAACCAGTACAAAGTTTAGTTATAGTCTGGGAAAATTTACTTCCTACGGTTATTTTTAGTTGAATTTTGTCTACCTACTTAGAGACTGTTTGTAAAATAAGTATTCAGAGAGCATCACTTGTGATGTGAATCTAAAAGCGGTAATAATTTAAGAGATTGAAAGAAGGTCGATAAAGAAGTATTCAGTACATATATTCCGAGACTTTTTAAGCGACAAATATTTATGTTGACTGCTTATTCCCTATTCCCTATTCCCTATTCCCTATTCCCTATTCCCTATTCCCTATTCCCTATTCCCAGTTAAGTGCTCCCTATCTCCTTTTTATATTTTCTGATACATTCAATCTCTTATATTAATATATATTCACTTTAATGAACCAATTATATTTCGCAATTTTAGTAATTTAACCAGAGGCACAATTAAGGTATGATTCAGCAATTAACAATTAACAATTAATAATTACCTCTCCCTATTTAGGGAGAGGTAAGACCAAGAAGGAAAAAAATGAATTTTTTCCCTTGAAAGGGTAAGCTTTTAAGCTGAATTATTTAATTAATCATTATTAATTATTCGGTAATTACTTTTCTCAATCAGATTTATCTACTTCTAGCTTATATAGTAATCCTATTTAAGTTGTAATATTTTGCTGGTAGGGACGATTCGCGTTTGCGGAGCATTCTGTTAGAAAATCGCCCCTACAGGCAGGAGAACTGTCATTTCAGTTATCAGTACCCGACTAAAGTCGAAGACTTGAAATACTGAATCAAATATTTTTTTCATCCTCTTAAAAGGGGGAGGCAAGAGACCTCATTTTTTGCTCAGATTGGCGACGTAAAGAATTTTAATAGTTTTTAGCTTAAATTATTATTATAAAAATTGTCACAACCAATTTAGGATTGCTTTAGTCTTTAATTGGAAAATTAATTCTTACTATTATCAACATAGTTTATTAATTTTAAAGAACAGAAAAATTTGACTTGAGTCTAAGTATATTTGTAGCAATTAGTATAGCAATCCTAAATAGGTTGTAAGATTTGATCGTAGGGGTTTGGTCTCCAAATCCTTTAGCGCTTTGGTTTGGGAACTAAACCCCTAAAGTTTTTTCTCACAAATGATTTCTTATGGCTATATATATTTTATGTTTAGTAATTAGTATTAGTTCAATCAAGAGATAAAAATTAGTTAATGGGACAATACAATCATGCGTCAAGAACATAATAAATTAGTCCGCGATCGCATCCCAGAAATTATCGGTAAAAGTGGTATAGAATACCAAGTTGTAACTCTGTCAGAAATAGAATATCGGCAAGCATTACGACAGAAACTTATTGAAGAATCTCAAGAAGCTGCTGCAGCAAATAACCATGATTTAGTAGTAGAAATAGCCGATTTATTAGAAGTAGTAGATGCTTTACTCAAAAGTTATGGCATTTCTTATAATCAAGTTAGATTAGAACAAGATAAAAAGCGAGCAAGCAAAGGAGATTTTGATAATAAAACTATGTTATTATGGACAGAATGAAATACCAGTCATTTCAGTTGTCAGTAAATAGGAAATATTAGAAATGTCATCTATAAAAAACATATCCACTAATATATCTTGGGAAAAAATCGTAGGTTATTCTCGTGCTGTTTTTGTGGGTAATTTTCTTCATGTATCAGGTACAACTGCCACTGATAAAATGGGGGAAATTATTGGTACAAATGCTGATGAAAAAACTATACAAATTATCAGTAATATTGAAACAGCTTTGCAGGCGGCCGGAGCCAGTTTAAAAGATGTAGTGAGAACAATAATTTCTGTGAAAAATATTGAGGAATGGGAAGAAATAGGCAAGGCGCATAGTGAATTTTTTTGTGAAATAAGACCAGCTACTACCATGGTAGAAGCAAGTCGTTTAGTATCTCCAGAAATGTTATTATAAATTGAAGCTAATACTTATTTTGTAGAAGAATAAATATTATCAAATAAAAATATAAATATTTAATTTTTAGTGATGAATAAATTTAGTGATGAATAGAATTAAAATTGCTAAAGATAAAGCAGATTTAGTCAAAGCTTTAACTGAGTCAGAAGGAAAAACAGGTCCGTTTAAAACTTATGCAGATGTAATAGTATTTGCTGCCTCTTTAGCTATTAAGAAAAAAAAGCGAATACCAGTGACAGAAATTTCCCCAAGAGAACCAGGTCCGATTAATATTGAAGTGTTTTGGTCTAGGGGATATGAAAGTATTATTAAATTAATCGCGATCGCCGACACAAGAGATACAAAAATCCTCTCCCAAAACAATGAAGAAATAGAAGAAAATCGGATTAAAATATTTGAAGAATATGCCAATGGAGGATTAGAAATTTTACAAGATGAACTAAGAGGTGCGGTAAATTATTCAGAACGTCTTTTATTAGTTTTAATTTCTGAAAGATATCAAAAACCTCAACCAGAAGCAGAATTTGATTTAACTAAATTTTTGGGATAGCAGAATGTGGGGATAATGGATAGGATAATGGATAATGGATAATGGATAATTGATAATTACCTCTTAGGGAGAGAATTGATTAAAAGGAAAAGATTTATTTCTCTTAGTCGATTGGATATGCCGTTCGCGTAGCGTCCCGGAGGGAAAGGAGACCCGCTCTTGCAGAGCCGCTCCGCTAACGGCATCCCATCCTAACGGACTGCTCCGCTTGCCGACCGCTTTTTCCCCCTTTATTGGGGAGGCTTTAAACCTGAATTATCTAATTATTTAATTGTTTAATTATTAATTATTTCGGTAAGAAGAAACTACAACCAGACCTTGAAAGGAAAGGCTTTAAATCTCAATTTTTGGGGTTGCACATTAAAGAATGATAATATATTTTAAATTGTACATATATTCAGGAAATAGTTATCTAAAAATATCTACTTTCCGGTTTCATCATTCCTAATTGTGCAACGCCCAATTTTTCAGTAATGGGGAACAAGCAAAAAAAAGAATTTAAATTCTAAATTCTAAATTCTAAATTCTAAATTCTAAATTCTAAATTCTGACTTCTAACTTCTGCTATAGGTGCGCCCATACAGGTATTATGACGATATTGAGAATCAAAAAGGGAACGCAAATTCAAGAATTATGCGAATTTTATTTGTGTCTGCTGAAGTGACCCCTTTAGCAAAAGTTGGTGGTATGGCAGATGTAGTTGGCGCCTTACCCAAAGTGCTACGGAACATGGGTCACGATGTCCGTATCCTCATGCCTTATTATGGCTTCCTGGGCGACAAGATGGAAGTTCCAGAAGAACCCATCTGGGAAGGAACTGCCATGTATCAAAACTTCAAGATTTATGAGACATTACTACCAAAAAGTGATGTGCCATTGTACCTATTTGGTCATCCTAGTTTTTGGCCACGTCGGATCTACTATGGAGATGATGAGGACTGGAGGTTCACTCTATTTGCCAATGGGACAGCTGAATTTTGCTGGAATGGCTGGAAACCAGATATCATTCATTGCAACGACTGGCACACTGGCATGATTCCAGTTTGGATGCACGAAACTCCAGACATTAAAACCGTATTTACTATTCATAACCTAGCTTATCAAGGACCTTGGCGCTGGTACTTGGAAAGAATTACTTGGTGTCCCTGGTACATGGAAGGGCATAATACAATGGCAGCAGCAGTTCAGTTTGCCGATCGGGTAACTACTGTTTCTCCCACCTATGCAAGTCAGATCCAAACACCTGCCTACGGCGAACGCTTAGATGGTTTAATGTCTTTTATTGGCGGGAAACTACTGGGCATCCTCAATGGTATCGACATGAACTTTTATAATCCAGCTAATGACAGATATATTGCTCAAACTTATAATGTCGATACCTTGGAAAAACGGGTTGCTAATAAAGTTGCTCTTCAAGAAGAGGTAGGTTTTGAAGTTAATAAAAATACCTTCTTAGTAGGAATGGTCTCCCGACTGGTAGAGCAAAAAGGACTTGATTTAATGCTGCAAGTCTTGGATCGGTTTATGGCTTATACTGATAGTCAGTTTATTTTGTTGGGTACTGGCGATCGCTTCTACGAAACTCAAATGTGGCAGATAGCAACTCGTTACCCTGGCCGGATGAGTGTCCAACTTTTACATAATGATGCACTTGCTCGACGAATATATGCGGGTACCGACGCCTTCTTAATGCCCAGTCGGTTTGAGCCTTGTGGTATTAGTCAGTTATTGGCAATGCGTTATGGTAGTATACCTATTGTGCGTCGTACAGGTGGGTTAGTTGATACTGTGTCTTTCCATGACCCAATTAATAATGCTGGTACTGGCTATTCTTTTGATCGGTACGAACCACTAGACCTACTTACTGCAATGATTCGAGCGTGTGAAGCTTTCCGGTTTAAAGATAAATGGCATGAATTGCAGAAACGTGGCATGAGAGAAAACTTTAGCTGGGATGAATCAGCTTACGAGTATATCAAAATGTACAAATCAATGCTCGGATTACCTGAAGAAGACACTGAAGTACAAAAAGAGCCTGAGTTAGCACAATAATACCTAATATAGAAAAGGAATTGAGGTAAAATATCCCAATTCCTTTTTCTTTTTTCTTTTTATTTTTATAGTATTAGTGTAGCGCTACTTGAATAGGGAATAGGGAATAGGGAATAGGGAATAGGGAACAGGGAATAGCAGACTATCAAAGGGTTTTTCTTATAGGGAAATGCTCCGCAAACAGGATTTAGAACTGTCCTAACCTTTGCTTCGACTGCTATATAGCACTATAGAAATAGGGTGCGGAGATTATATGAATTTTCTGCTCTATAAAACTGATACAAAGGTGAAAAATTGATGTGTACAGACATTGCATCCAACTTCCCTACTTTCTACTTTTGAACCCTTGCTTTTCCAGTTAGTTCATAGACTTAATTAGGGTTTGCGGAAAAAGTCTTCTGAGCGAGGGTAAGAGTCAGGATAAATAGGAATTATAGAGGAAGTAGTCAGATATTTTTTCCCTCATATTTTTCCGCCCTTGTCTGCTAAAAATGCTAACTTTTTCGAGTTCTAGAGAACTAAAAGTTTGCACTTTTTTCGACCTAAAAAAGCTAATACCTTTATCTCTCAATCCTTTGATAATTAATCACGCAGAGCAATAATTAACATAAAAATAACTTTAATTTTCAATAAATAAATCTAGTGGTAAATAACCATAAGTTCCATTAATACCCTTCTCTTCAGCAGATTGACAAGAGACTAATACACCCCGATATTTTCCAATATAGGGTTCCACAATATATGACTCTTTCATACCATTAAATTTCAAATAAACAGACCCTGGAATTGAGTTCAAATTAGACTCATTCATCAGAGTAGTATTATATCCTAAACCTTCTAAATAGCTTCCTAAAGTATATAAAGCTTCAGTAGTTGAATTAGCACAAATTCCCAACATTTGATAATCAGACAAATTAGCTAATAGTAAGATTGCTGCACGGATGATAGCCTTTTCTTCTTGTGATTCCACTACTTTAATATCTTGACAAGTAAATTCATTGAGAAATTTTTCAGCTTGAGAAACAGTGAGATTATGAATATTTTGAGTAGACATCAGTACCTGTATAAAATTAATTTAACTTACGCTGAAGGTAGGGAATACCTTGATAGATAACAGGATAGAGAAAATAATAAAAATTAGTTTACTTTAATAACTTGAGAAATCCTATATAACAATTATAAAATTGGTGAGATACACAAGTTTTGGATCTAAGGAAACAGGAAATAGAAGAAAAAATACTGTGCAACATTTAAGTTTGAAAAACTCTAGATAAGTGCAACACATTAAGTGCAGCATTTAATCTCCTGAAAGCTATGCACCTTGAATCTGTATGGCATCACCGATTAAAGTTATGGCAGATGACCTGCAAACCTCGCAATATTATGTTGCGAACGTCGTTCCCGTCTCCTAGTTACAAAAAAACTAACTGCTGATAGCTGAGTACTAATAACTATCATATTATATCAACTTCAGATAATTATTTAATAGAAATCTCCAGAAATTATATATAGGACTCGAAGCAAACGACCCAAACATTACTAAATGCTGTTTGCGTCATCCCCTAGGCAAGTATTTCGACACCAAAAACTCTCTGAGACATTACTTCTAACTTATAATTTCTTTCTGGCACGTAGCGCTATCCCACTCAAGAAAAAGAAACCAGATTTCAATTTCTAGCCTACTTTTCCACTCCTCCACTATCTTAATCATAAGTGTAATACCAATTTGATCAATGTTTGCTAAAAATATCTCGTTTTTTTCAGTAGGGAAGTTCGCATTAATGCTCAAGCAACGTCCGTAGGTCCTAAGGAGTCAAATGGGAATAGCTTAGACGCCATTCTTAGTTCATAACTTATTGAATTCGTCAAAAAAACATCTCAATCAGCAAGTTTTTTTATCGCCCTTATTATTTGTAACATTCTTTTTTCACGCTTGGTATAACCAAAAATAATATTACCCCACAAAAACGAGAAAAAGTCCCTGTGGGGTAAAAGGTATTATTTGAAACATTAGGGTGGATTTTTACGAAACCATAAAATCAGTTATTCTAGACGACTTAACAGAACAGTTAAACTGTCAATTTTTGTCGCTTAAGTAAGTTATCTAGGATTGAATTTTGGTAGCCCCACTGTACAGCATAAGATTCTTCTTTAGAATCTGGGACTTCATCGACAGATACCAAAACGGAGTCAGTCGAACGCACTACCATTTCTCCATTTACCAAAGCTTGTCGCCATTGTCTTCCTGTCTTCCAGGCCAAAAATTTCACCCCACTCCAACGAGGATTGACAGGGTATCCTGCAAATCCAGAACGCAGTGCAGGAATATAAGCACTTTTGAGTTGAGTATGGACTAAAATTCCTTCTGTTAGTTTTACAACCTTGAGGTTGTGATTCTGTTGCTTAAACATGGGACTCACCTCCTACTGTAAATCTGCTTAACTATTCTTAACTTATCATAATACAGATATTACACAAATCTATATCTATAAAGTTAAATTCCACATAATATTAAATCAATTCAGCAAAGTAATCTAACTTTTCAGTTATCAATTATCAGTACCTCTAGCTGAGAGCTATTTGCTTGAAATAGTTAGATTCTAACAAATCAAAAAGTAGATAAAAAAACTGAAACTCCGACCTGTTCCTGATTCCCTCTTCCCTAAAAGCGGTAAGATTTTTATAGAAAAATAAAGTAGGATTGTTATAGTGAGTATTTGACTTTTCAATAATCAGAAAGTTGTCAATATTCTTATTTGATTTTTTTTCATAATTACATATATTCAGTTGAAATTTGTCTGACAATTTTGGCGTATTGAGTTAATTTATCCATTCTTTAATTTTCTCTAAGGAAGTTCAACTTTCTGATTTATTCTCAACCTTTTCTCGATCTTTATTCCTTGCATTCTTAGTATATCTTTCAATAAAAGTATTAAATACACTATCAGCAAAGCGATCGCTAAAGCCTACTAGAAAAGATAAAATCAGGATTACTTCTGTAGTTATTTTCTCTGATATTAATAGGGATAAACCAGAAACAAGAATTAGATAAAAAGCGGAACCAAGTACAATCCCCTGTACTAATCGAGTAATAGTCCATTTAAGAACATTACCAAATTCATAAATTGGTTGACGGTTGAAGCGATAAATCATTGCGGCGAAGCTACCTATAAAACTCCAGAAAACAACAGGCCAAGGAATATTTAGTAGTGGAAGTTTTAGGTCATCTAGAGGTTTTTCTCCTACTGTTACTAAAGGTCTATGAAACAAGCCTCCAACCATCATTAAAGAAATAATAAACATAATAGCTATAGTTACTAAACGAGTAGTTACCGTAGCCTTTTCTAGATCGGAGCGTACTAATTTTTCAACCAAATAACGTCTTTGTTCAATGTCTATCATTATACCTATTGTGGCTTGTGCTTCATCACTCAAAACATAGATATTCTCATTATCTTTGTCATTATCTTTGTCATTATCATTAGTAGGAGAGGGTTGCTCATTTTTTGAGTTTTTTATCAAGCCTTTTATTGCATCAAGGGAGTTCCTGATTTCTTCAGAATTTCCATTTTTTAATTTATCAACTAAAACCTGAACTAGAGCAGTATTATTCTGATTGTTTGATAAATCTCTTTCACTTTTTTGTTTCTCATTCAGTCGTTCTATATCAAATTTTTCCATCAATTTATTTAGCTTATCTACAAATTTGCTAATAACATTCAATTTGATAAATATATTTCACTTTTTTGTTTCTCATTCAGTCGTTCTATATCAAATTTTTCCATCAATTTATTTAGCTTATCTACAAATTTGCTAATAACATTCAAGTGGGTTTCTGCCTCTTCACGAATTTCCTTATACCCAATTTTAGAAACCATATTTGCAACTAGCTCTTTGCTAGACGAAGCTGGATACAAAGCTAGAATAAATCAGTTATTTAACTTTGATATTTTCAGATTTATCTCATCTGCTATACTTCCAAGCGATTGTAGCAAAGTCTCATCTTCTTCAGGATTTTTGCCTACTTGAGATTCTATATGTCTAATCTTTTCAAAATAGTTTTATGTAGAAATTAATTCCTCATTTTGATTAATGTCATCTTTTTTCTTTTTTTTGTTAACCGCCTAAAGAAAGCATCTCCCAAAAAAAACAGTGAAAATCTAACTCCCAATTCCTGTTGTATATAATCTATTGATATTGAACGAGGTTGACGAATTTTATCTAACTCATCCATACTTTCTTTCACTGTTAAAAATTGAGTAGTTTTTCCTTTTATTTGTTCTATTTTAGCTAGGATGCATTCTGTGTAGTATTGGGATTCTACTCTATTTTTTCTAGAAATATCCCTCGAAATCATACCTCCAACTTTACCTTGCTTTATATTTATAGAAAAGACACCCGATGTTCCCTGAATAATATTATTATTTCCTGAAAGAATAGCTCGATATTGACCTAAGTAATCACCTCTATCAACATTTATTTTTATTTCTTTTTTGACATCATCTACGTCTTTCTGTAGGTGCTTTATTTTATTAGCTAGTCTCTTTACTTCTCTCACATATTCTTGAACATCCGGTGAAGAATTAGATTCAAGTTCTTTTTCAAATATATTTTGAACTTCTTGAACTTCTCTAGCAAAATCAGGGTTTGTTTCAATTTTTTCTTCTAAAGTCTCAGCAATTACCTCTAAAGTTTGAGTTGATGGGTCTTCATAATTACTTGCTTCTAACTCGATCAGTATTGAATGAGTTCTGGTGTCTTCCTCAAGTTCTTTTTTCATTCTTTGCCATAAAGAAGCTGTTTTTTGTAATGTTATTTTACCTCCTTGTGAACCAGCTTTTTAAAAAATTTTACTACCCATCAATATTGCTATTGCTATAATAGTAGGTTCCATAGCTAAGTACCCCCGTTTATGTTTATAATTTGTTTCAAAATAATCAGGATTTATTCCAGCAAATTAGTACATCATCAAATTGTTTTAATCTGGAAAAAACGACCGATGAAATCTAATTTTTTTAAATATCAAATACTTTTTAATTAGGAGTTATACAATCGCCATTTAAGAAAAATTATATCCAAAATCACCAACGCCAATTATTCTTACTACAGCAGAAAAAAGAAAAAAAATTTCCACACTTAGTTCAATCTTCTCGGTTTTAACCAGAAATAATTATTCATTATTAATTATCCATTATCCATTAATTACCAAGTCCTAATTAAAAATAATCATCATCTACCTCAAGCAATTCTGTATATTCAAACTCGTTTGGACTGCGTTTTACCAAAGCATAAGATTGACCACCTAACTCAATAGCATCTTCCTCACAATCTGGTTTTGGAGAATTATAAGAAAGCACATATTCCTTACCAATATAATCAGTCATTTCTTGAGCAACTTCCCCTCGCCATTGAGTCTTAGTTACTAATACAATTAATTGATTTGCTAATTGAGGAATTGTCTTGGCAATTTGTCGTCGATAAATCTCATCTAAACTGCCAAAAGGAGAATCCATTACAATAGGAAAAGTGCTACTATCCGGACCCATTAAAGTATTCTTTTGACTCCATTCTCTTACCTGATCGATAATACTACCAATAAATGCCAAACTAAGAATTTGATTCTCTCCTGTAGAAGCAGCAACTAAAGCATTTTTACCACCAGTATTTTCTACTAAAGTTAACTCATAATTTTCATTTAACTGAGGAATATAAGGAGTAAAAGAAATTTCTGAAAACAACTCTTGTACCCGCTTTTCCAAAGAAACTCTAAACTGTTTTTCTAAACGTAATCGTACTTCGTTTAGTCTCTCAATAGCATCCTGAGTAGCAGCAATTCGTCTTTGACATAAAACTTGTCTTAACTCATTCATTGTTTGGCGATCGACTTGTTTATCTAATACCTTAATTTCTTTCTGCAAAGTTTCTAACTGTAGAGTATTTGAACCAGTTTCTCGGTTTAAATCTCCCACTTTAATTTCAATTTCATCTAACCTTTTTTGTAACTTCTGAATATCCTCATCTGGATAACTGCGTAATTTTTTTTGAACGACTTCCAATTCATTTTCAACCCGTGAAAGCTGATAACGTAATTGTTCTATATTTCTTTGCTGTCTATCAACTTCTTCCCAAAAATCTTTCACTTGCTTCTCAACTTCATCCATTTGTACAGTCATTCTAATTGCAGTTTCTTCGACATCAGCAACTTCTGCTTTTTCCATCAATTTTTCTACTAATTTTCTCCCGGTCGAATCTGTAGTTAATTCAGCTCCACAAATACAACGCTGTTCTTCTAATAACTGTTGAATAAACTGCCGATTAATTCCTGTGAGCAACTCTCCTTTTTCCTTCAAATAACCAAATAATTCTCGGAATTCTGCTATTGCTTCTGATAAGAAAACCATATAACCACGAGTTGAAATAGCTCTTTTTAACCCCTCATTTGCTTCTACTATTTGTTCTTTTATCGTTCCAATCTGAACTTTTAATTTGTCTTTTTGTTGAGGCAATCCTTCTGCACCTTTAAAATCTAATAAACGACTACTAATTTCTTTCTTAAATTCCCTATGATGTTGTAATTCTCGCTCTATTTCCTTTTGGCGTTTTGATAACTTCTGAATTTCCTGTTCAATTTTACTTTTTTCCTTCAAAAACTTTTTAGTCTCCGGATTACCAATTAATCTTAAATCAGTTTCTAGGGATTTTTTAGCTTCTCCTAAATGTCTAACAGAACGATTTAATACTTCAATTCCCAATAATTCTTTAGTCGCTTCAGCAATTTCACTTTTCTGGTTATCTCGAACAATATATTCAATTCTTTCCCCGTCAAAAAAGAAATATCGATGTAAACTTTCTGGCAAAATTCTACCAATAATATCATCAGGATGTTCTGGTGGTGGAGACCAACGTCCGTCATCTCCAGCTATCTGCATATATAGCTCACTTTTGCCATGTTCAATTTGATTTTTTTCGTTTCTATAAGCTCGACATAAACGTTTTGCTTGATAACGTTTATGATCATGTTCAAATATAATTTCTACCCAACAAGCTATAGGTTGATTTGGTTTTGTTTCTGTAATTGCTCGTTTATTTACTAATTGAGTTTCTGCCGCAAAAGCAGCACTAAATTTCTCATAAAGCACCCAGGTAAAAGCATTCATTATGGTTGTTTTACCTGCACCATTATTGCCATGAATAATTGTTGTATTTTGCTTTCCTGATGCCAAAATTATTTCTGGAGTTTTGCCGTAAAATTGACGAAAGTTACACAAGATAATTGAAATTAATTTCATTGCACCGCTTCTTTAATAATTTTGAGAATATCATCATTAATTCGAGGAGTTTTTTTATAAAGTCGGTCTTTTTCTAGTTGCAATACTCGCCCAATAATTTGTTTTACTTCTGGGGGAGCGGTAGTAATTGGTTCTTGAATATCATTGAGTTTACTTTGAGTTTTAGAATTATATTTTGAATGCTTTTCTGAAAAAATATTTGATATTTCTTTGATTACTTTGTCTGAGTATTTTAAAGTCATTTTAATTTCCAAAATAAGTAATACTTTATATCATGCCAAAATTATCCTCAAATTTGGCTACACATAATGCTCAAGAATGAAATTACACAATCTTTTAAGATGAGCAGTGTAGCTTAAGTAGGTAATCATGTATATGTAGTGATACTTACAACTCACATTCCGACCACAAAATGTAGTATAGAATCAGGAGTCAGGAGTCGTAGGGGCTTTCCGGCCGGAAAGCCCCTACTGGAGACATAATTTTACAAGAAAATCATAGCTGCCGTAATTGAGTAATCAATCAAGCAAGTATTTATGCTTAATTATTTACTCGAAATTTGAGCGACGAAAAAAGTAATTGAGATGATTTGCATAGTATAAATACTTACCAAACTACGGATTTTTCTGCTACTTTTAATAAGACAAATTGAAGTGTGGAATGTGGGTTAAAATTAAACCCCTTTCACTCTCAGGAACCTAACAGCAAAAATCACTACTTGTACACCACTACCCCTAAATTCATAAAATTGGTCTTGTTATATTGGATTGCTAGTTAGTAGGTAGTAGGTGTTATACTAAACCCGGTTTAGACACTAACCAATATTATCGAAAATACTTTTTATATGTTACTTGCCTATAATAATAAGATGGTATAAGAAATAGGATTTTGATTATGACCGAACTTATTGTAGGTATTCCATTATTTTCTGGTGTAGATTTACTAGATGTAGTGAGTGCCCAGGAACCTTTTTCTTTTGTGGAACAAGTGAGTGCCGGGCAGCACAAAATGACCACCTACCTTATTGCCCAGAGCATTGAATTGGTGGAAACTTCCCCTGGGGGTCTTCGAGTGATGCCAGATAAAACCTTTCAAGAAATAAATGAAGTAGATATCCTGTGGATACCGGGAGGCGGGCCTGTTTCCATCGAAACTGCTTTGCAAGACAATATTTTACTCGACTACATCCAGAAATTAGGCAACTACATCGAGCAATTCAGCAAAAAATCAAGCTTGATAACGTCTGTGTGTACTGGGTCGCTTTTACTTGCAAAAGCAGGTTTACTCAATGGATATAAGGCCACTACTCACTGGCAGTTTATCCCTTGTCTTAGGGAATTTCCAGAAGTAGAGATACTAGAGGAATATAATCGTTTTGTGACAGATTGTAACCGAATTACAGGAGGAGGCATTTCTTCGGGCATAGAAGAAGCCCTGGAAATCATTCGTATTGTTATCTCGGACGATGTATCCCAGAAGGTTAGAGAAATACTTGAATATTATCCAAAGATTTCTGAAGATATACCTCCTACCGAGAATACCTGCAATATATGTACTGGGTCTTGTTGAATTGTACTGCCTTACTGCCCCTAAATCTCAAAGAAATTGGTTTCATCAGTTGGGTCGGTGGTTGTAGGATAATGAGATTATTGTGATGTTTGCGGTGGCTAACTCATTTCGTCACTTCGTTTGAGCGATCGCGAACATCACCTGTTGATAACAATGCACCATATCATCAGCGATGATTCGTCAATACAGTTTTTCCTGAAAGAGCTATCCCTTGTCTACGAGGAATTTTTCTTGCACTTAAATATCTAACAATCCATATCTTTTTTGAATGTTTAATAATTTTACCCTAGCTTCTCCGGCATTGTCTGCTCAAAATATTTAGTTATTTTAACTTTACCTATAAACTATAATATAATTGAGAAAAGCTACTTATTATAAAAACAGATGAAAGCCATTGAAGTAACAGGAACCCTTGTTAGTTATTAGTTATCAGTACCTCTTATATCATGTCCGGATAAGAGCGTGATCAAAAAACTTTCTCTTCTTTATAGCTTAAAACTCCCTCCTCTTTTTTCCCTCCTCTTTTCTCCTGACTCCTGACTCCTCCATTTTTATTTATAACTATTCAACCGGACATGATATTACTGCACTGTGAGACTTTAAAGACTGAATTTTCTTTTTTTTACCCCCTTTAAAGGGCTAGACTTAAAACCTAATTTTATTGAGCATTATATCCTTGAAAAAAACAAATGAAAGCTATTGAAGTAACAGGAACTCTTGATGAAAAAGGGCAATTATTCCTCGATCAACCTATTGAAAATTCAGCTCCAGTCAAAGTTCTAGTTATCCTACTTTTTCCAGAATTAACAGCAGAAATTGAACCCGCTCCAGATGATACTCCCGTTGCAGAAATAAAAGCTAGTTTCAGAAGAGCATTGCAACAAGCAAAGTCAGGACAACGCATTCCCCTTTCTCAAATGTGGGAGGGAATAGATGTCGAATAATATTCCTGTAATTGAGATTGACTTAACACCTGAATACAAAAAAAATTTGCAGAAACTTTCTAAAAAATATCGTTCTATCCGGTTAGATATTCAACCACTTATCGAAGAAATACAAAGAGTTCAATAATGGATAATGGATAATGGATAATGGATAATGGATAATTACTTCTCCCTTTTAGGGAGAGGATTGACTAATAAGGAAAAAATGTATTTTTTTCCCCTTTATTGGGGAGGCTTTAAACCTGAATTATTTAATTATTTAATTTTTGAATTGTTTAATTGTTTAATTGTTTCGGTAATTTTCTTGGCGATCGCCTGACTGGAATAGGTGAATAATTTTTCATCTTAAAAGTGAGAATTAAAAATAGCAATATTCAAAAAGGAAAAAGTTCTGGTTATCGACTTATCTATCAAGTTGAATCAGAGACTAGCGTACTTCTATTAACAATTTATTCTAAAACTGAACGAGAAGATATTAGTTAATAATGAAATTCACAGTATCTTAGCTGAGTTTCATGCTTCAGAGGAGTCGCCTCCTGAAGAGGATAGATAGAACTTGCTGAAAAAGTCTTTTTTAGGGAGTAGGGGAGTAATTTTTTTGTCTTTGTCTGCCCAAAATACTAACTTTTTGAGCATGAAGAGCTAAAACAGGCGTACTTTTTTCGACAAAAAAATGCTAAAGTTTTGAAATATCAAAACTTTGAGAATTATTCAGCAAACCCTAGATCAAAAAACTTGAATTTTTTAGTTTCTTATACCAAATTCATGCATAGATAGTTACAGTAAAATGATTACAAAAAAGTTAGTAAATTTGCTGCCGATGTAGAGGGTAAAAATCAAATGATTTCTGGGGAAAAAACAATATATTATAGTTATTAAACTATATGCAAGTCAATCATGGAATAGTTTTACTGTCAGAAAAAATAAATATTATAAGTTCTTATCTCCTGAGGACCTACGGACGTTCGCATTTTTGTTATGCAACGTCCCTACCTCCTGACTCCTAAGAACAGAGCCACGCTCTGCAATATTTTATGAAATTGGTATTAAATGGAGCGAATGCTTCAAAGTGATCGCCCCTATAATTGCGAATTTTCTCGAATCTCTAGTTAATCTCATAACCGTAACTTTGCTCAGTTAAAAATAACTTTCGGTGACGGGAAAAATCTTCTTCACAAGTCTTTTTCTTCCTTCTTTTCCTGAGTTAAATATCTAATAATCCATATCTTTTTTGAATGTTTAATAATTTTACCCTAGCTTCTCCAGCATTGTCTGCTAGATCGGCAAATTCTAAGAATCTTTTTAACTCTTTTCTGAGTAAATTTCGTTCTACTTCTAAACTACTTTTACCCAGATCTGGAGGCAAGACAATCATATCAAATAAAGTTGCTCTTTCCTTGCTTGGATGAGGTCGTAAAATTCTGCCTCTTCTCTGAATAAACTGTCGGGGGTTTCGACTACTTGCCAAAATAACTGCATTTTTAATTGCTGGAATATCTACCCCTTCATCTAAACAATTAATTGCGACTAAACCTTGCAATTCTCCACTTTCAAATTGTTGTCTTAACTTCTCTCTTTTTTTAATCGGAGTTTCAGCAGTATAAGTATTAACACGATAACCTAATTCTGAACCTAAAATCTTTACCACTGCTTCCATTTGTCGTAAATCTGAAATATTTTCTGTTTCTACCAATCCATCTCCACAATAAAATAAAGTATGAGTTGTTTGTAAACGATTTGCCATTAAATTTTTTAATGCAGTTAATTTATTTTTGGCTGAAGCAATTAACCGAGAACGCTGCACTAATAAAGTTTTTAAATCTTCTTTTTCTATTTCCACATTCTCTTTTTCTGATAACAATAACGCCCAACCAATTTTTGCGGTTAATTTGGCATAATTTCGACTTTCTGCTTCAGTCAATTCTACTAAAATTGGATAATAAAAATAACGAGCTAAAGCACCTTGTTGAATTGCATGAGCTAAAGTTAACTCTGGCTGCAATACTTGACCAAAATAATCTAAAATTGCTGTAGTTCCTTGGTCGTCAAAATATCTTTCTGGGGTAGCAGATAGGGCAAGTCTTAAACCAATATTTTTTGGTAAACTTTTCTCCAATTTTGGTGAACCTAAATGATGAGCTTCATCCCCAATAATCAAAGTTTTATCCGGAAAATATTTAAGCTGAGATTGCAAACTATCTGAGATAAAAGTCGAGTTAGTAGTAATAACAGAAATAAATTTTTGATGACCAGAATGAATATTATAAAGAGTAGTAGAAAGTTGATTTTGCCAAATATTTACATTCTCAAAAGCCAGAATTGGTTGGAGAGAAAACTTTTCACATTCTCTTCCCCATTGAGTCACTAAATGACGATAAGGACAAACAACAATTAATACTTGTAAACCAATTTTTTGATAAAGTTCAGTAGCGATCGCTAAAGCAGTAATTGTTTTACCAGTACCAGTTGCCATTTTTAAAATTCCCCTACCTCTATTAGCAAACCAATTATTAATAGCTTGTTGTTGATAGAGTCGTAGTTTTAAATTAGATGGTATTTTAGGAATGCCTAAATTTTCTACTAATATATTCACTGTTTTAGGGAGTAGATGGATAATGAAAACTATAGCAATCAGGAATCATTCGTGAGAAAAAACTGTAGGGGTTTGGTCTCCCAACCCAAGCTCATAAGAAATTTAGAGACCAAACTCAGTTAGATAAACTATTATAACATAAGCACCAAAGTCTATAGATGATGATCTTTTTTTATGTGCTTTATTGACATGAAAACTACTGTAAGTAGGATGGTTTAGGAAGGCTTAAAATCCATTTTTAAACGTTCAAAAAATAATCTTAATGATTGCTGAAAACTTTTTTAAATAGAGCAACAATTATCATCATTATGATGAGTTAATATAGCGTTTCCCAAGCTCTCGGAGGTACAGTTGTTTTCTTCTTTATCTATTCCTACGGAACGAGAATTACTACTCCCTACTCCCTACTCCCTACTCCCTGTTCCCTGTTCCCTCAAACCAAAGAATTTTGTACCTCACGCTTTTTGTAAGCATTCAGCTATTAGCGTTCAGCACTCAGCTTTTAAATGTAAGAACTTATCTAAGGTTAGCTGAAGCTGACCAATTTATTCATAAGTTTTAATTCTCCTTATAGACTAATTCCTTTTGAACTTGTGATTATCTGTTAATAACCTATAGCTGATAGCTGACGGCTGAATGCTTACCGCTTTTTGGGAATTGCTATAACTTATATGGAAATATGAAATGATGAGTAAAAAAATGTATAGCTTGTTTTTTAATCCGATTTTTGCTTGGGGAAAGGAGAGCAAATTCCTACGATAAAATATTACAAAATCCCATTTGCACTTGGGTTTGGAGACCAAACCCCTACGATAAAATCTTACAACCTATTTAGAATTACTCTAGCTGATAGCTAACCGCTGAATGCTTACAAAAAAAACATGACTAAAACCGGATTATTTGTCGGATTAATTACTTTAGATTTAGTTTATCTCACAGCAACTTATCCTGATAAAAATCAAAAAGTTGTTGCTAATAATTATGCTGTTACTGCCGGAGGTCCTGCCACAAATGCAGCGGTAACATTTAGCTACTTTAATAATCAAACAACTCTTCTCTGTGGGTTAGGAAATCATCCGATAACTCATCTAATTAAAGCAGATTTAGAAAAGCATAATGTCACAATCCAAGACTTAGATAAAAATCGTTCCGAACCACCACCAGTTTCATCAATTATTACTACTCAAGATACAGGCGATCGCGCGGTTATTTCTATTAATGCTGTTAAATCTCAAATCTCTAAAGAACTTATTTCGCCAGAAATTATTCATAACATTGATATTGTTTTAATTGACGGTCATCAAATGGCAGCAAGTCTAAAAGTTGCTCGACTTGCTAAGTCCAAAAATATTCCTATTGTTATAGATGGAGGTAGTTGGAAATCTGGATTTGAGGAAATTTTACCTTTTGTTGATTATGCTATTTGTTCGGCTAATTTTTATCCTCCTAATTGTGAAAGTCAAGAGGAAGTTTTTGCCTATTTAGCAAATCAAAATATTCCATATATTGCCATTACTCAAGGAGAAAAACCTATCAAATATTTTAGTCAAGGTAAGTTTGGTAATGTAGAAGTTCCGAAAATTAATGCTGTTGATACTTTAGGTGCAGGTGATATTTTTCATGGTGCATTTTGTCACTATATTTTTAATGGGGAATTTACAGAAGCATTAGCAAATGCTGCTAATATTGCTGCTCATTCTTGTCAATATTTCGGAACTAGAAATTTTTTCGTAGTAGGGCTTTAGCCAGATTTATCTTACTGTTCAAACCCGACTACGAACTTTAACTATAACCATTCATTCTTATCAATATTTCGGAACTAGAAATTTGTTTGTAGTAGGGCTTGAGCAATATTTATCTTACCGCCTTTCCCCGACTACGA